>JAGXHH010000007.1 GCA_024636355.1 Desulfobacteraceae bacterium
AATCGCCCCCGCCGATAGAGCAAGATTAAGAGCAAGAGCAAGATTAAGATTAAGAGCAAGAGTAAGATTAAGATTAAGAGCAAGAGCAAGACGAAATGCGCATGCTGATAATTATTTTGAAATAGAAGGGGCGGCAATGACCTACAACGGGCCGTGGAGTACGGAATATATTGAAGAGCAGTACCGGCGGTGGAAATCGGACCCGGAGGCTGTGGAAAAGGATTGGCAGTTTTTTTTCCAGGGGTTTGAGTTGGGCGTGACGGAAATGCCTGTGGCGGCCGAAGCGGGGGAGGTCTGTGATGAAGACACGGTGCGCCGGCAGTCGCGGGTGGAAGCCCTGATCTACCGCTACCGGGACATCGGCCACCTGCTGGCCTGTCTCGATCCGTTGGCGGCCTGTCCCACGCAACATCCTCTCTTGAGTCCCGGTGCGTTCGGTCTTACGGATGCCGACATGGACCGGTCATTTTACGTGCCGGGGCTGCCGTCGGAAAACCGGATCAAACCGCTGCGCGAGATCATCGATCACCTGAAGCAGACCTATTGCCGCAGCATAGGGGTCGAATACATGCACCTGCAGGACCCTGATGAACGTAAATGGCTGCGGGAGCGAATGGAATCGATCCGGAACCGTCCTGAATTCGAGGCGGAGGAAAAACGGCGAATATTGCGCAAGCTGTGTGAAGCGGCCGGACTGGAGCAATACATCCATAAGAAGTATCTGGGACAAAAGCGGTTTTCCGCCGAGGGGGCGGATGCGATGGTCCCGATGCTCGACGCACTGATCAATCATGCCGCCTACCACAATGAATGCGATCAGATCGTCCTGGGGATGACCCACCGGGGCCGGCTCAACGTGCAGGTAAATGTCCTGGGCAAATCCTGCGAAGCGCTTTTCCGGGAATTCGAGGACCAGTACAATCCGGATGCCGATGTCGGTGCAGGCGATGTCAAGTACCACAAGGGGTTTCATGGCAAAATAACCACCGGGCATGGGAGGGAAATTGACATTCGCATGGCCGATAATCCGAGTCACCTTGAATCGGTCAACCCCGTGGTCGAAGGAATGGCCCGGGCCCGGCTCGATACGATCGGGTTGGATCACACAAGCAAGGTAATGCCGGTGCTGCTCCACGGTGACGCCGCCTTTACCGGGCAGGGGATCGTGGCCGAAACCCTGAGCATGTCCCAGCTCGACGGGTTTCATACCGGCGGCACGGTCCATATCGTGATCAATAACCAGATCGGTTACACGGCACTTCCCGAGGATCTTCGCTCCACCCGTTATTCGACCGATATCGCCAAAAGCCTGATGATTCCGATTTTCCATGTCCATGGCGAAAATCCTGAAGCCGCGGTCTACATCGTCAAGCTGGCCTGCGATTACCGGATGGCCTACGGCAAGGATGTGGTCATCGACCTGGTATGCTATCGCCGCTACGGGCACAATGAGGGGGATGAACCGTATTTCACCCAGCCGCTGATGTACGAGCGGATCAAAAACCGGCCGTCGCCCGATGTGCTCTATGCAGATCAGTTAAAGGACGAGGGGGTGGTCGATGTTACGGCAGTCAAGCAGCTCAACGACGGCATCAATGAAAAAATCGAAACAGCCTTCGATTCTGTCCGGAAGGAAAAAGAGGGAAAAGGTCCCGGCTCGGGCAAGGAGACCTCGGAATCCGCATTGCCGCCCCTGGTCAAGCGCCTGGAAGTGAAAACAGCGGTCAAGCAGAAGCGGCTCAAGGATCTGGCCCTGAAACTCAATACGGTTCCCGACGGTTTTCACCTTCACAGGAAGCTCGAACGACTCCTGGAAAACCGGCGCAAGGCGGTCGAAGAGGGTGAAAAAATCGACTGGTCGAACGCCGAAGCCTTGGCTTTCGGCACCATCCTGGAAGAGAAAATCCAGGTTCGGCTCTGCGGGCAGGATTCCCAGCGGGGAACTTTCAGCCAGCGCCACAGTGTGTTATTCGATACCGAATCGAGCGATCCCTATGTGCCGCTGCAGCATGTTTCCGATGACCAGGCGCCATTTTACACGATCAACAGCCTCCTTTCGGAAGCAGGAGCCCTTGGTTTCGAATACGGCTATTCGGTGATACGGCGGGATGCCCTGACGCTCTGGGAAGCGCAGTTCGGTGATTTCGTCAATAATGCCCAAGGCATCATCGATCTGTATATCGCCAGCGGCGAAAGCAAATGGAGATGTGAGAGCGGTCTGGTTCTACTGCTGCCTCACGGTTATGAAGGGCAGGGGCCGGATCATTCCAGCGCGCGCGTGGAACGCTTCCTGCAGCTGGCGGCCGAAGACAACCTGCAGGTCTGCAACCCGTCGACTCCGGCACAGTATTTTCACCTGCTGCG
The DNA here is from genome assembly GCA_024636355.1 of Desulfobacteraceae bacterium. GTDB lineage: Bacteria > Desulfobacterota > Desulfobacteria > Desulfobacterales > Desulfosalsimonadaceae > JAGXHH01. The sequence continues at coordinate 2,365 of JAGXHH010000007.1, forward strand.
CCGCCAGGCCGTAGGCAGCATTTTAAAGCCGCTCGTAATCCTGACACCCAAAAGCCTGCTGCGGCACCCGCTGGCAGTATCGACAATCAGGGACCTGACCGCCGGAGGATTTGAACCGGTGATTGATGATCCGGAATCCGGCAAATCGCCCAAAACGGTACTTTTCGTCTCCGGCAAGCTGTATTACGAGCTCTACCGGGCCCGGCAGGAAACCGGATCGAAACAGACCGCTATCGTCCGTATCGAACAGCTTTACCCGTTTCCGGAAGCCGCCGTTGAAAAAATTTCAAAACAGTACAAATCTGCCAAAACCTGGCGTTGGGTCCAGGAGGAGCCCGAGAATATGGGGGCATGGCACTATGCAGCGCCGATTTTCGAAAAACGCTTGTCGCTTCCCCTGGCCTATGTAGGGCGAAACGCTTCGGCAAGCACCGCCACCGGATACCACCATGTATACAAGGAAGAACAGCAGCGGATTATAGATGAGGCGTTAAGCTGAACGTTTTTTTCTTGCTCTTGCTCTTAATCTTGATCTTGATCTTGCTCTTTTTTTATAATGTTCTTCATGTAAAAAAACAAAGCAAAATCAACCACAGAGAACGCAGAGGTCACAGAGGTAAATTCTTTAATATGGATATCGGGAAAACTCCAGTAACTGAAAGCTTAAAGCCCTGAAAGGGCATCACATACCAGCCCGGGGCAACGCCCCGGGAAAGAACAGCCAATGAAAAGGAGCCCTGAAAGGGCGTGACAGTTATACATTCATTTGTCTCTTTGTATCGCCCTTTCAGGGCTCCTCTGATTCTTTTCATCTTTTCCCGGGGCGCTGCCCCGGGCTGATATGTCCAACCCCTTCGGGGTTAATATGATCTATAAGAATAAACAACTGGAGCATTCCCGATATCCAGATTCTATAAATTAGATTCATTTCTCTGTGTACTCTGCGCCCTCTGTGGTTAAAAGAACCTTAAAATCTGCGGATCATTTAGTCATCTTCAACAAGAGCTTGGAATAGGGTTTTTTAATTAAAAACTTCATGGAACTTCAGGTTTTCTTCATGTTCTTCATGTAAAAAAACCAGTTAAAAATTAAGAGCAAGATTAAGATTAAGAGATAGAGCAAGAGCGAGATTAGATGAAAAAAAACAGGATTTCCAACAGTAAGGAGTCCCTATGAAAATTGATATTAAAGTGCCCGAAGTCGGTGAATCGGTCCAGGAGGCGATACTTGCCGAGTGGTTCAAGGAAAACGGCGACCATGTTGAAAAAGATGAACCGGTCTTTGTCCTGGAAACCGACAAGGTGACCCTGGAAGTGCCGGCGGACGAAAGCGGGACACTGGAGATTCTGGTGGAAGCTGGGGAGACCGTGGAAGTCGGCAAGGTGGTTGGCCGGATAGACACGGAAGGTGCGGAGGCGGGAAAAGAAGAAGCGCCCGAGGAAGAAGAAAAAGCGGAAGCGCCGGCCGAGGTCGAAGAAGCGGCTGAAGCGGAAGCGCCTGAGGAAGCCGCTGAAGCAAAGGAAGAAAAGGCGCCGGCACGGAAAAAGGAACCGGCTGAAACCGAAAAAGCGGTCCTGCCGCCTTCGGTGCGCCGCCTGGTAGCCGAAAAGAACGTGGATGTCTCGGCGATCGTAGGAAGTGGCCCGGGCGGTCGAATCACCAAGGGCGATGTGATCACCTATCTGGAGTCGCGCACAGAAGAAAAATCTCCTGCCGAAGAACAGAAAAAACCGGCTCCGGAACCCCCAAAGGCGAAAAAGCCGGAACCTGCTAAAGAAAAGGAAGCAGCTCCGGCGGCCGAAAGGAAACCGGCTGCCGGCCCAAAACCTGCGGCTGGCGAGGAAGCGGTCACCCGGAAGCCGATGTCGCCGATCCGGAAGCGAATCGCATCTCACCTGCTCGATGCCAAACAGAACACCGCCATGCTCACCACGTTCAACGAAATCGATATGAGCCGGGTATCTGTCCTTCGAAACGAGTTCAAGGACCGGTTCCAGAAAGCCTATGGCGTCCGATTGGGTTTCATGTCCTTTTTTGTCAAAGCGGTGGTGGCTGCCCTGAAGGAAGTTCCGGAAGTCAATGCCGCCATTGACGGCAGCGATATCGTCTATCACCATTACTATCATGTCGGCATCGCCAGCGGCGCGGAAAAAGGGCTCGTGGTCCCGGTGATCCGCCATGCCGACCAGCTCGGTTTTGCGGAGATCGAATCGGCTATCGTGGAATATGCGAAAAAGGTCCGGGACAATAAACTGTCGCTCTCCGAGATGGAGGGGGGGACGTTTACCATCACCAACGGCGGTATATACGGTTCCCTGCTGAGCACGCCGATCCTGAACATGCCCCAGAGCGGCATTTTGGGGATGCATAATATCGAAGACCGGCCGGTGGCCGTGGACGGACAGGTGGTGATCCGTCCCATGATGTACGTCGCGTTGAGTTATGATCATCGCATCGTCGACGGCAAGAATGCCGTCACGTTTCTGTGGCGTATCAAGGAATTTATCGAAACCCCTGAACGCATCATGATGGAGATATGACCATGGCGGAACAATCTCGGTATGACGTCGTTATCATCGGGGCCGGTCCCGGCGGCTATGTGGCAGCCGCCCGGGCCGGTCAGCTCGGCATGACGGTCGCCTGCGTGGATAAATTCGAAAGGCTCGGCGGGGTCTGCCTCAATTATGGGTGCATCCCGAGCAAGGCGCTGCTCGATTCCTCTGAATATTTCGACCTGGCGAAAAACGCGTTCAAGGAACACGGTATTAAAATCGATGCGCCCGAAATCGACCTGGCAGCCATGATGAAGCGAAAAGACGAGGTGGTCCGTGCCTTGACCGATAATGTGGCAAAATTGCTCGAAGCCAACAAGGTCGACGTTTTTGGAGGCACGGCCCGGCTGAAGAGCAACACGGAAGTCGAGGTGCGTTCAGACGATGACGGCAGCCGGACGCTGACCGCCGAAAACATTCTTCTGGCAACCGGCAGCCGGCCGGTGCAGTTGAAAGGTATGGAATTTGACGGCAACCGGATCGTGACATCAACGAAGGCGCTGACCTTCGATAAAGTGCCCAAACGGCTGGTGATCGTCGGCGGCGGCTATATCGGCCTGGAACTCGGCTCTGTCTGGGCCCGGCTCGGGTCGAAAGTTACGATCGTGGAGATGCTCGACCGGATTGCCGGTGGGGTCGACGGACAGATCGGCCGCCGGGTTTTGAGGATTTTGAAAAACCAGGGGATTGAATTTCGTTTGAAAACTAAAGCGGTCGGGATCGATCCGAAAAAACAGACCGTCCGGGTGACGTTAGAGTCCGGAGGAAAACAGGAAGCCGTTTCATGTGACAAAGTGCTGGTAGCCGTTGGTAGGCAGCCCCTGACCGAAGGCCTCGGCCTGGAAAATGCGGGCGTGGAAGTCGATGGAAACGGTTTTGTTACCGTCGATGAATCGTATCGGCCCAGTGCGGAAAATGTCTATGCCATCGGCGACCTGATCGGCGGGGCGATGCTGGCCCACAAGGCATCGGCGGAAGGACGTGCGGCCGTCGAAATCATGGCGGGGCATCATGCCGAGGTCAACTACGATGCCGTGCCGATGGTCATCTATACGTTCCCGGAAGTGGCGGCTGTTGGGATGACCGAAGAGCAGCTGAAGAAGCGGAAAATTCCGTATTGTACCGGCACTTTCCCAATGACCGGGGTAGCGCGTGCGCGCTGCATGGGCGAGACCGAAGGGATGGTCAAGGTCTTGTCCCACCGTAAAACCGACCGCGTACTCGGCGTGCACATTATCGCTCCGCGGGCCTCGGATATGATCGCCGAGGCTGTACTTGCCATAGAATTCGGCGCATCGTCAGAAGACATCGGCCGCATCATGCACGGCCATCCCACTTTTGCCGAAGGATTCCAGGAAGCCGCCCTGGTGGCCCAGGAGTGTTCGATATATTCTGGGTAGCAATCACTAATTGGCTGCATTCCCGTTGGGCAGGCGGACGTGTATATTAGTGCCGGAGTCGATAAACGATTCGATTTTGAACGTGCCGCCGCAGATTTCCGCGCGTTCGCGGATGCTGGCGATTCCGTAGCCGGCCAGGGCTTCGAGTGTTTCGGAAAACATTTTCCCGGTATCAAAACCGCAGCCGTTGTCCTTGATCTCCAGTTCGATCTCCTGTTCCTGCTGGGTCAGGGTGAGCCAGACGGTATCGGCTTCGCTGTGCTGGACCGCATTGGTCATGGCCTCCTGGACAATGCGGAAGATAACAATTTTTAACGACTCTTCTACTTCTTTCTCGTTTAAATCGATCCGTGTCACGATGGAAATCTCCGGGTTGATTTCCATGAGGTGCCGGCAGAACCATTTGATTGTGGGCTGCAGGCCGAGATCGTCCAGGGTGGTGGGGCGCAGGCTGGCGGAAATCCGTTTGGTGTCCTTGATGGTATCCTGGATGTATTCGATCGTCTGCAGCAGGACCTGGTTCATTTCGGCATCTTCATCATCAAAGCGCGTCAGTGAATCTTCGAGCCGGAACTTGATCGCCGCAAGGCTTCCGCCCAGGCTGTCGTGGATTTCCTTGGCCACGTTTTTCCGGTCGCTTTCCAGCATGGCCATGGTTTTACGGGAAAGCTGTCGCAATTTTTCCCTGGAAAGGCGCAGCTGATCCTCGATGCTTTTGCGTTCCTCGATTTCATTTTCGAGTGCGCCGACAGTTTCGGACAATTCGGCGGTGCGCATCTTCACCCGGTCGCCGAGTTCGTCTCGCATTCGAGCGAGTTCGGCTTCCGCCCTCTTCTGCTCCGAAACGTCGGTAAAGGTCACAAACAGGTGGGAGGGGCGTTCTTCGTCGGCAAGTTCGACGCCGTTTACCCGGACATGCATCACCCGGTTGCCCGTGAGCGACAGCCGGATGTCGCAGCTGTGTTCCTGCCCCTCTGCCCCGAGCAGCCGGATGAATTTATCGAACCGGTCTCGCTCCTGGTCGATTACAAACGATCGCAGATCCCGGTGAACCAGGCGCGCCCGGTAGATGTCGAGCATCCTGGCGCCGGTCTTGTTTACATCCAGGATGCGACCGTGTTTATCGAGGGAGAAATAACCGACCGGCGCAAAATCATAGAGTTCCCTGAAGCGCTGGTGGGACAGGCCGAGTTCGGCCTGGGCTTTTCTCAGTTCCTCGTTCTGGAGTTCAAGTACGATCTGGTGCGAATGTAGTTCTTGTATTAGTGTATCGACATCGTTGGCGATGGATTTGTCGACACTCCTGATGCGATTGTTTTTCTGGATTTCTTCCGCCCGGCTGCCAAAGGCTTCGGGCGGTATTCTTTTTTTTTCAAAATCGGTCATCAGAATGCCTAATCGAAAATAGAAATAAAGAGTTGAATTATCCCTGAATCTCTTGTTAACGGTCACCACGGTGCAATAATATGCCCGTATACACATGATAATCCCGATTCTTCATGTCATCAAGCTGTAAACCGTTTTTTTCCCGGCCACGTCCGTTTAGTATGTTCCCCGCAGTCAGGATTTCCATAGTAGTAAAGCGACCCTGTTCGGAAGAATATGGGCATTTAAGCGCCCATGCATCACGGCCCGGCGCATCTCATTACGGCAATATATAAATACACGTGGAATTCTATGTGGCAAATCTATAAGGATTTGAACATGTCACGCCGAAAACGCAGGAGAGTGATCCCGGACCACGGAAAGCAGCGTTTCGGAAGGGCCTGTTTTATTCAGGTAGGTGGCGGCGCCCGCTTCGATCATGGCCACATGGATGTCGGGTTCGTCATACATGGAAAGTGCGATTACGCAGGTGTTGGGCCATTGATCCTTGATCCGGCTGGTGGCCTCGATGCCGTTCATCACCGGCATCGAAACGTCCATGAGCACCACATCCGGATGGTAGAGGCGCACCTTGTCGATCGCCTGCTTGCCGTTTTCCGCCTGGCCGACAATTTCGATGTCCGGTTGCTTGGCCAGCATGGAGGAAAGGCCTTCGCGCATCATCCTGTGGTCGTCTACCACAAGGACTTTTATCATCTCCCGGTTTCGGTCGAATAATCTATCCGAATCTTTGTGGGCACCGGAATGCAGACCGGTTCCCTGTTCTCCGGATTTGCCGGCTTCCGGGTCCGGAAGGCTCAGGACGAAGCGGGAGCCTCGCCCCGGTGTGCTTTCGATATGCAATCTGCCCCCGAGCATTTTGGCATGCTCCCGGATGCTGAACAGGCCGAAACCGCTGTCGTATCCGGACACTCTCACACGTTCGGGATCGAACCCCTTGCCCCTGTCGGAAACGGTCATTTCGATATTGCCGGAATTCCGGCTGATCGACACATGTGCCGCATCCGTTCCGGCGTGCTTGACGACATTGAACAGAATCTCATTGGCCGCTTTGTAGTAAAAGGTGCGCAGCGGATGAGTTGCCGGTTCGGCATTATCTTCCGATTCAATTTCCACAGAAAGGCCGTGCTTGGTTTCCATCTGGCGGCCCATCCATTTAATGGCCGCGACCAGCCCTTCGTGACTGAGCACTGAAGGACTCAGTTCGTGGGACAAATTCCGGGTTTTGCGGACGGAGTCGCTCAGGATCCGGTCGACTTGTTCGAGAATCTGTTCAAACTTCTGATTACCGCTACTCAGTTCGGAAAGCTGTCCCAATTGCAGTTTGGCGGCTGCCAGGAGCTGCTGGAGATCATCATGGAGCAGTTCGGCAAGTCTGCGTCGTTCTTTGTCTTCGGCCTCGGAAAGTTTCAAGGCCAGCACCTGCAGCTGGCCGGCACGCCGCTTGAGGTCGGCGTTGACGGATTCGAGCTGGGATGTGCGCTCCCTGACCCGGTGCTCCAGTGTGGTGTTGATATCCTTTAACTGGGATTCGGCATGTTTGCGTTCGGTGATATCGATAAACGCGCCAACCGCACCCTGTGAATTCCCCGAATCGTCTAAAATGGGGGCGGCGTTTCCGAAAAGGGTCCGGCTGCGCCCGTCTATGAAGACCATTTCCATTTCCGCGTCCCGGATGTAGCGGCCGTGTCTTGCGGCCTGCTGCAGCGGCAGGTCTTCATAGGGGATCTCTTTTCCGTCTCTTACGATCTTGAACTGGCCCGGGCGCTGATTTTCAGGTGCGGTGAACGACAGGTTGGTACCCGGCGGGAGATGAACGAGTTCATGCGAAGCGCGGTTGCCGGTTATGTGATGGCCGTCCGGATCGCGCGAGATCATGACAAAGGCCGGGACATTGTCCATGATCGCTTCGAGTTCGGCAGCGCGGCGACGTGCTGTTTGTTCGGCGTGTTTACGTTCGGTGATTTCCTCGAAGACCACGTTGAGTCCGGTGATTTCGTCCTCGGTATTGAAGATCGGATAAAAATGAGACAGCCAGTAGCGGCTTTTCCCGGGTTGGATTACGGATGTGCCTTTGATTTCGATGTCCGGCACCGGCGTCCCGTTTGAAAATACCCGCTGCATGATCGGTTCGGCGATCACGGCGATTTCAGGGATAATGTCTGCCATCGTTCGGCCGATGTGACCGGAAACCGGTATGCCGGTGATTCTGGAGAACCGTTCGTTTAACCGGACGAACCGCAGTTCGGTGTCGAGCACGCACAAGCCGACCGGGGCATTCTTGTAGATCATTTCGATCTCGGTCAGCCGCTCAAGGGCAATCTCTTCGTTGATGCGCAGCATCTCCTGTGCCCGGACGCGATCGGAAATATCGGTAATAGTGCCACTGGCCCGCAGGGGCCGGCCTTCCGTATCGCGCAGGGTTACTTTGCCGCGGATATGAATATACACGTAATAGCCGTCCCGATGGCGTATCCGGTTTTCAAATTCCCGGCGGGCGATGGATGTATCACCCTGTTTCAATTTGTTGATGACGCCCTTGATTACGGGAAGATCTTCCGGGTGAATCAAATTCTCTATGTTTTTGCGACCGAATGTCAAATCCCGGTTCTGATAGCCGATGATCTCGAGCCACCGGGGAGACGTTTCGATTAAATCGGTAACCAGGTCCCATTCCCAGTAGCCGTCGTTGCTTCCGGCAAGCACCCGGTGAAGGCGCTGTTCGCTTTCATGCAGGCGCTGTCTGATCTGCCGGTCCCGGGTGATGTCGCTGACTGTCAGGACGCCGAAGAGGATCTCGCCTGCATTATCGGTGATCGGCATCCCGCCGAATCTGGCGGCCCATGAACGCTGTGTCGTCTTGTTGCGGAGGCTTACGATCCAATCCGTCAGACGTTCTCCGCGAAGCACACGCCGGCAGGGAGACTGGGCGTGATCGATCGGATGGCCGTTTTCGTCATGGATATCAAACTGCTGGAAAAACTTGTCGGCCAAAATACTGACGGCATCGTTTTCGAATTCGAACATTGCCCGTGCCGCCGGATTCATGGAGATTACCATCCCCTCGGAACTCAGACCGATGACGCCGTCGGCGATATTGTCGACCACCGCCTGGAGGTGCTGCTGTTGATGTTCTGCATGTTGCCGGGATTCAAGATGCTGCAGGGCCATCGAACCGATGGCGGCCAGCCGGTCGAGCAGGTGTTCGTCTTCAGCCGTAAACTCCTGTCCGTCGGTCTTGTCTGAAACCAGGACCATCCCGTAAGGAGCGTTTTGCGCATCCGTTATCCGGGCGCCGAGAAATCCTCGGAGCGGCACATGCCCTTCCGGCAGTCCCCACCATTTGGAATGGTTTTCGAGTTGCCGGGAGGTCAGTCGCAGTGTCGGGGTCTGATGGATCAGTTCCAGGTAAACCCCGCCGCGGTTGACCTGGAAGGACAATCCCGCAGGACATGCCGGTGTGTTTTCGGCAAAGGAATGGGCATCGATGGAAAATGTGCTGTCGGAATAACCATAGGAGGTTTTGGCCAGACGGGCGCCGGTTAGTTCGCGGGCTGCATCCGTCACGCGCTGGAGCATGTCTTTGAGTTCCCGGAATCCAAGAATTTCGACCGATACCCGGAACAGGGTTTCGAGGTTTTTCACTTGCGGTTTCGGCATGTGCCGTGATCGGGCCGGCGAGCTTCCTTCAACACGCTTCTGGCGCTTGGACATGGGGATATGATGATTCCGGGAAGCCTTGCCGGATAGATCTGAGCTCATAGGCACTTCCTTGCAAATTGGTTCAAAAAATTGGTGACGGCGACATCGGCTGGGTATTTGAACATGTGATAAATCAACGGGGCAAGACAATAGAAAGACCGATGAATTGGGCAATTCTCCGGAAATTCTTTTGTTGCCGGACAGCCTTTCGGATGTGTGTCGCGTCTTTATCGGATCGAAAAAATCTTACTGTGAAAAACGAGTTTCAAGATATCAATGCCGATTGGAAGTGTCAATATTTATTGAATTGTCACAGCGCATCCAACAGTATCAGGCAGAATTTAAAGTAGATGGATCAATGGGAATTTAGAGGTAAAAAACGAATAGAACAGATGCCCCCGTAAAGAATACGGGGGTGTGAGAAAAGTTCCGTTCATCAGGCTACCCGGCGGGCTGTGCTGGCTTTGTATTCGTTCTGATCAGGCGTTAACGTGGCCAGTTCGTCTGTCATAATTTGTCGGATCCGATCGGATACCGCTTCTACCGGCAGGTCGGAAAATTGTTCATGGGGGATTTCCTGAAGGACCCGGATTCGGATATCATGGGAGCCGTGAAAATTGATGCTGTATTTGGGGAGTGCCGAATTGGTGCCGGAAATGATAATGGGTAGAATCGGAAGACGCATTTTTTTGGCCAGGATAAAAGCGCCCGGTTTAAATGCCTTGATGCGGCCGTCCGGCGACCGGGTGCCTTCCGGGAAGATCAGGACGGAATTGCCTTCGGTCAGGGCCTTTTCGGCATCGGCCATCATCCTGGCAACGCTTTGCTTGTCGCCCCGTTTAAGCCGGATATATCGATTCAAGTACATGTTCCAGCCGATAAGCGGGACTTTGAAAATTTCGATTTTGGAAACGAACTTGAAATGAAAAAACAGGTTGAAAAGAACCAGTATGTCCAGGAGGGACTGGTGGTTGGATACGACCACATAGGTGGCGTTGCGCCGGATGTGTTCACGCCCCTCGATCCGGATGCGCCATGCGGGAATAATCCAGGTATAAAGCGCTGCCCAGAAACAGGTGAACTGCTGGAGAATTTTTAAGCGAGGATCAAAAGGGGTCGTTACGATGCGAAGGAACAGGGCGATTAAAAAAAATAGCACCGATGTTGCGGAAACGAATAGAAGCCATCCTGCGGCAATGAGTCGATTGGTCATGGTCTGTCACCTGTAGGCAAAAGGGTTCAGAGTTCAAGACGTTTTTAGATAACTGATAACGGTTGAGAATTCAAGGAGAAACGTGTATACAAAAGGTTCCGGAGTTCACGGTTCAAGGTTCCAGGTTAAAAGCAATCGATTTCATAAAGTTATATCTCTGAATCCGTTTCCGCGAATAACCAGTCTGTTCCCGATCCCCCCAACCTTGAATCCTGATCCCTGAACCCTGAACCTTGAACGGGCAGGGCGGACACGCAGGTCCGCCCCTACGGGTCAACTTTGAACCTTGAACCCTGAACCTTGAACCTTGAACCTTGAACCTTGAACCTTGAACCCTGAACCTCGAACCATCTCCAGGAGAGGAGATTCCTTTTGAAGCAAGATCGGACTTCGGCAGTATCCGCATTTTTTTTTGATCAGCGCGATCATGATCTGCTGCGCATTGTAAACGAAATGCTCGCGGGCGACATGTCGTCCGAGCATACGCAGCGGCGGTTCTTTCATTACCTGCACCCGCGCGGCATCAAGGAAATGGCCGAATCGAAGGGGTTGCGCATCGCCTATGCGGTCATCCACCTGCTGGAATCGCTCGAAGGCGGACAGGTAAACAACCGTCTGAGCGCCCTGCGGGCGCTCCGCGACGAGGTCATGTGCAGCACCAATCAGGATTTGCAGATAAATACGGCCCGGGTCCTGATCGAGATCATGAAGGATCTTATCCGGGCCCACGGCAGTTATGACCGCCAGGTAACCCTTGCCCATGATTTCCGTCTGGTCGCCTCGGGCAAACCCAGGATTGTGCGCGCCTATCTGAAGAAATACCACCTCCTTGAGATGCCCGAGGAATGGAACCAGCTCGCCTTTGACGACCACGTCCATGATGCGAATACCAAGGGGCGCAAATCGGCAACCCACCTGATTATGGACGCATGGATCAAAGGGATCCGCCGCCTGCGGGTGATCTACTACAATTTCATCCGCCCGGAAACCGCCGAGGAGTTGATGAAAGCTGCGGCTATCATGGGGATCATCGTGCGCATCGGCATTGAATTTTCCACTACCTTTTACGACCGGTTCGCCCAGTTGATCTGGGTGCCCCGCGGGTTTGCGGACGCAGAAGATTTCATCAAATTTCTGTCGTTGGATGAAGTCGACGATCTGATGAACGACGGCGGCGAAGTATCCGATTACCAGCGCAACCATGTCCTGGCCGTCCTGGAAGATTTTAACGGGCAGCATCGGCATACCCTCAACAGGGAACTCGGCATTGACCTGGCGCCGCTCGATGTGGCGGAGTTTTTAGCGTTTGTCGGCATCGGTCAGGCCTCTTTGCTGCACCTGGCGAAATTTATTCATACGCGGCTGCTTCCCCTGATACGGGCGCGGGTCGGCACGCTTCGCACCCGGTATGCCGAAGTCGATGCCGGGGAAAAGGCAAGGATTGAGGCGCTGGTGGAAACCATGAACCGTCTGGACATGGAGACGATCCACGACCGGTATCTTAAAGCTGGCCCCAAGGTGTTCGACATCGGCCCGCTTCCGAGCCTGATGCGCCTTTCTCCCTGCGAATTGATCGATCGACTGGCCGGACTGCATTCCGGGTACCGGATTACGCTGAACCTGACCGACCTGAAGGTCGAAGATGTCCTGGAACTCCTCTGGGACTGCATGGGCCAGATTTCCCGGCTGGAAATTTTCAACCTGAAGGATTACGCCTGCGGCAAGGTCGAGCAGATACCGGCGATCCACGAACTCCAGCAGAGCATCAACAGCGGAAATGTCATCAAGCTCAAACATATTATCCTGGGGATTATCGATCGGCTGCGGCAGGATTCTGATCCGGTTAGCCGGGCGCGAAGTCAGAAATTCAGATCCATGCTCACTGAAATCGAGGCCCTTAAGAACATGTACAAAGTCCGGCCGCTAAAACCCCGAATCGGCAGCGATTCCACCGGGCATTCGCCCCGACTCTACGGTATGGGGCTGGCCGTCCTCGATACGCTGCCCGGTCGCGCCCAGAAGGAGATCCGGTCCAACCGGGAGATGACGCGCATGATCATCCCGCTCCATGTGGATACCGGTCTTCGGGTGACCTGCTATAACGGAATGAAGCGGGGCGGGTTTATGGGTGCAATGCTCCGGATTCTGCGTCTTGCGCCCGGTCTTCGGGACCTGGGGAAGCCATGCCGGAAAGAATGGGTGGCCACGGTAAATTCCACCCGGATTGTGCCTGTCGGCAATATCGTCACCCTCGGCGGGGTCGATAAAAATGCGAAAAACGGCCTGACGCTGCACCCGAAACCGGAAAAAATCTTCCAGAGACCCCGCTCCTGGGCGTATCTTCAGTCAACCTGGAAAAACATATTCAAAGTGATCATCGGTTTTGTTCCGGCGTTTGCGACATTCCTGCTGACCCACGACTGGTGGGTCCTGATGTATTTCGGGGCGTTTATCTGGTTTGGGATCACGGGATTGCGCAACATGGTGCAGTCGGTGATCGGCGGCGGCGGCATACGGCGCTCGTCGCTGTTGAAATGGAACGATTTCATCAGCTGGGACCGCTTGTCGGATTCATTGCTCTTCACCGGTTTTTCCGTGCCGCTGCTCGATTATTTTGTCAAGACCCTGCTGCTCAACCGAGGTTTCGGCATTACGACGGCCACGGATCCGGTAATGCTTTATGCGGTGATGGCCCTGGTAAACGGCATTTACCTGGCCAGCCACAACCTGTTTCGGGGGCTTCCCCGGGAGGCTGCGGCCGCCAATTTTTTCCGCAGTGTCCTGTCCATCCCGGTGGCCTTCGGCTTTAACGCGGCGCTCGGCGGGGTGCTCGGATTGGCGGGGGTAGCCGGTGTAAACGCCATTTTGCAGAGCTGGGCAGCTGTCATCTCGAAATTCGCATCCGACTGCGTGGCCGGCTTTATCGAGGGGACCATCGACCGGGCTAAAAATATCAAATACCGCATCAGCGATTACCGCCAGAAGCTCGAACAATTTTTCGATGTCCATGCCCGCCTGGAAATTCAGTTTCCGGAAGATGATGTCTATGACCTTCTCGATGCGCCGCGTAAATGGTTCGAGTCGTCTGGCGCCGCATCCCGGGACATGATCCGGATACTGATCATCAATTCCCTGGACCTGCTTTATTTCTGGATGTACCAGCCGCGGGCCCGCACGGCATTCAGCAACCTGCTGCGCGACATGGCGCCTGACGAACGCTGCGTGCTGATCAAATCGCAACAGATCCTGACGATGGAGCGGGAGATCAGCCAGATGTTCATCGACGGGATTGCGGGGCGCAATTTTTCCAAACCCCTGGCGTTTTACCTGGACCGTTCCGGTGAATACCTGAAAGCCATCGAAAAGCTCAATGCGTCATTTGAGGACAGCCGGACGTGTAATTGAAGTCCATATGAACCACAGAGGGTACAGAGTACACAGAGAACTTAACGATTAAATCTCTGTGCCAACGAGTTTCTTGTTTTCTGAACAAGATTTTTCAACATGAAGTACATGAAGGAAGGTCTCTTGAAGATCCATGAAGGGATTTTTTAATTTTAAACCTTCATGTTCTTTATGATCTCATCCGCTTGCAGTAATTTCCGTGTTCGCAGTGTCACTGTGGTTTGATATAGTTTGGTTGCAGCCAATGGCCGTGCTGTGTACCCTGCGCCTATATCATGATCACGCATCCAATAGTAATAAATTCTTATAAAGTCGACATGATAGCGTTGTGCATCAGCTGTCCAGCTCCAGAGGCGTTCATGGTATCAGCAGGTGCCGGATTTCGTTTATGCTTACGGGCATCACCTTGATTATTGAAGTGTCCGTCGAATTGATAACAGCAACTCTGGCGACTTCATCGGCCGGCACACGGCTGTACCCGGCACAAATGGATGCGGCCTGCTCATGAAATCCGTCAGATGTTCCAGATGAAATCAACACCATAGGTCCCGGTGCGTCGTCCATTTTAATCAGCGTATCCAGATCCGGCCGATAATGCTCCAGAATGCGGTCATTATCCGCCTTATCCCGGCCCACTACCAGTTTAACCTTAGGCGACAGCCGGATGTGACGGCCGTATTTCAGCAGTTCAAGTTCGGCCCGGCCGGGGGACTCACGGTGTTCGAACAGGTCTTTCAAACGTTTTGAAAAATTCACATCCGTAAGCAGGCAACCGCCCGCCGGTGTCGGATATTCCGTTACCCCGAATGCTTTGGCCAGCGCGATCTGGGGTTTGCGGGAACGCCCGGATAAATTGTACAACCGCTCCCGGTCGACCAGGCCGCTTTCCTCCATCGCGGTCACCGGCAGGTTCTTTGCGGAAAGCGGCCGGAGGATGCGGCCGTCGAACCCGGAATGTTTCTCCACATATCGAAGCGACGTGCGGGTCTGGGACATGGGACGCTGACCGATAACCTCCCCGGAAAACAGGAAGTCAGCCCCGATATCCCCCATCATTTCCCCGGCAATTCGAAACATCAGCGCATGGCAGTCCATGCAGGGATTCATATTCTGACCCAAACCGGCCGGGGGCTTTTCGAGCATCGGCAGGTACCGGTCCGTAATATCTTTTGCGATCAGGGGAATGCCGGTCATCTCAGATGCCTTCCGGGCATTTTCCGCCTTGAAAAACGGCGTTTCAAAAGAGATCCAGACCACTTCTATTCCCTGCTCCCGTAAAACCAGGCCTGCCAGGATGCTGTCGAGCCCGCCCGAACAGAGCCCCAGCGCTTTGACTTTATTTTTTATATCGTTCATAATACTCAAATTGTATTTTAAACGTTCAAGGTTCAAGGTTCAAGGTTCAAGGTTATCGGGTTCCCAAGCTCCGGCTTGGGAACCCGGTTTCGGGAAGCTCCAGCTTCCTTTCCTTGCTCTTGCGGTTTCGCAGCACACAAGCGCGGCCAACTGGCCGCAACAAATCTATATTAAACCACCCTCAGAGATAAGCTCTTTCAATTAACAGCATCTTTCTTTGTGTCTTCGTGGTTTAAAACGGCTTTAAAAGATTTAACCACGAAGACACGAAGAACACGAAGAAAGGCGATTTTTATGTCCGGCGGGAAGGCGCCGGAAAAAAAGTTTTTAGCCTGCGGCAGCAAAAATTAACCTTTGCGCTCTTTGTTCCCTTTGTGGTTAAAACGGCGTTTTTACAATGCCATCGAGTTGAAGGAAACATATCGACCTGATGAAATCCATCAAACCCGACAAACAAGATGCGCGCACCCGGGAAATCCGCATGATCCTAAACGCCCGATATCCGGATGTCAAGACGCAGCTGGATTATAAATCCCCGTTTCAGCTCCTGGTGGCGACCATACTTTCGGCCCAGTGTACGGACAGGCAGGTCAATGCGACAACCCCGAAACTGTTCGAGAAACTCAACACCCCGGAAGCATTTGTCGATGTCCCCAACGAAACGCTCGAAGCGCTGATCCGGTCGACCGGGTTTTACAAGAATAAGAGCCGCCACATCAAAAACTGCGCCGCCGCCCTCGTGGAACGCTTCGGCGGCCAGGTGCCGGCCAGCCTCGACGATCTGGTGACTCTCCCCGGTGTCGGCCGCAAAACGGCGAACGTAGTTCTCGGAGCGGTATTCGGCATTCCCGGCATTGTCGTCGACACCCACGTGGCCCGGATCTCCCGCCGGCTTGATCTGACACGGCACACGGACCCGGTAAAAATCGAATTCGACCTGATGGCCGTCATTCCGGAAACCGAATGGAACGATTTTTCCCTACGGCTGATCTATTTCGGCCGCCTTTTCTGCAAGGCGAGAAAGCCGGAATGTCCCGACTGTTTTTTAAACCACCTCTGCTATTCCGAAGACAAACGGACGTGACGCAATGCACGAAGAAAAACCTCAAAGCGGGCTGATCCTGGGCGCGCACCTGTCAATTGCCAAGGGGTTCGACCAGGCCCTTTTTAACGCCGCCAAAGCCGGCAGCAACGCGGTCCAGATTTTTACGAAAAATGCGAACACCTGGCGGGAAAAACAGCTGACGGAGTTACAGATTGCCGCTTTTCAGGCCGCCCGGGAAAAGACCGGCATCACCGAAATCGCGTCCCACACATCGTACCTGATCAATATCGCCGGTGCGGATGCCGATAAAACCGCAATGTCTGTCGAGGCGCTGTATCAGGAACTGATCCGGTGTACCCGGCTTGGCATCCCGTACCTGGTACTGCATCCGGGCGCCCACCTCGGCGACGGCGAAACGGCCGGAATACAGCGGATCGCCGACAACCTGAATGCCATTTTCGACCGCCTGCCCGAAAGCCCCACCCGGGTGCTGCTCGAAACCACCGCCGGCCAGGGCAGCGCCCTCGGCCACACCTTTGAGCAGGTGGCCGCCATGGGCGACAAAATCACAGATCCGGACCGGGTCGGGTTCTGCCTGGACACCAGCCATGTCTTTGCCGCCGGATACAACCTGGCAGATCCGGACGGATACGAAAGCACCATCGGCGGATTTGATGCCATTGTCGGCCTTTCCCGCCTCCATTTACTCCACGTCAACGATTCCAAAAAACCGCTGGGATCCCGGGTCGATCGACACGAGCACATTGGGGAAGGACATATCGGCCCTGCCGCTTTTGCCCGACTCGTCACTGATCCCCGGCTTTCACGTATTGCCAAAATCATTGAAACGCCGAAAGATAAAAACGGCAAAGACGCCGATCCGATCAACCTGACGCGACTGAGGAGGTTTTATGCCGGCGAAGATCCGGTTCAGGTCCTTTTCCCGGTCAGTGCATCATAGGCGCTCTGGATTTCGACAAACTTCTGCCGGGCCATTTCCTGGAATTCCGCGCCCAGGTGGGAAACCTTGTCCGGGTGGTACTGGTGCACCAGGTGCCGGTAGGCGCTGTGGATTTCATCTTTAGAGGCTCCCGGCTTGACGCCGAGAATCGAGTAGGGATCTTTTTCCTGCGTCCCCGAAGGCTGTTCCGTCTCCTGCCGGCTATCCCCGTAACCGCCTGGATTCGTACGGCTGTACCGGGCATTTGAAGCCCCCGATGCACCCCGAAAAATACGGGTAAGAAAATCCGGCAGCTTCCCGTTGCGCATGTAATAAAACAAAACGGCCAGCACGGCCGTGTCGTCTATCCACCCGAGGAACGGAAAAAAATCCGGCAGAAGATCATACGGGCTGAGGATATAGACAATCGCCAGCACAAAGAAGAATATGACAAGAATTCGATTCATAGGGTTATAAAAGGTTCAGGGTTCAAAGTTCAGAGTTCACGGTTAAAGGTTTGACATTGCGTGTCCGCCATGCCCTTCACGCGCGCAGGGTTGCGGTCAGGCGCAGTGGGTTGGTAAGCAGATCGAGTGCTGATCCGATCGTGCGGCAGATGATGTCGGCCGCCATTACGGTTCCGGCAGCGGCGCCTTCTTCCAGTATTACGGCAAATCCCAATGCGGCAACCTCGAGCATCAGCCGGTCGTTCCTGCCGTTGCCGATGGCGACTGTCATGTCGGCTCCCAGGGAGGTCACATAATCGCGCTTGCTCACGGCCTGTTTCCCTGCGGGCAGAATTGAAAGCGTGCAGTCGATGCCGTCGAGTCCGGCAGCAGCCCTGCCAAATGTATCCGCTGTTACGACATGAAGCATCATCTGCCCGGATAGCCGGCTCAAGGCGTCTTTGACCCCTTCGATCAGCTGTCCGTCAATGGCAAGCGTCCCGTTGTAATCCATTACCAGGTGTTCGAGCTGCAGTTTCCGGTATCCGGGAATATCTATTGTAATGGCCATGGGCCTCCTTTTCCAAACGTTACCTAAATTAACGCACACAGGGAAAAATTCAAGGCAAGACGCCGTTTTCATTTCAATCAGAACGTCGAAAGGCTCTGTAGGAGCGGGCCATGCCCGCGATGGCATATGCATTTTCGCGGGCATGGCCCGCTCCTACGTGGTGACCCGTTAATCACAGACACATTTCACCGAAAATGCTGTTCAATCATCCGTATCGCTTGAAAAAACAGGAACGGATATGCTATTTCGCTGATAATAGCATTTGCTCCAAACAGCATCAATGATGAAAGCATAAGGGCAGGGATTTGGAACTGCCGATTTACCTGGAGGATTGACCGTAGGGGCAACCCCCCATGGTTGCCCTTGTTTTCCAATAGAACAGGATTCAAAAAAGATGCATACCTCTGGAACCCAGGATCTTCGACGGCAACTGATGGAAGTCGCATTGGGCAATGCGCCAGCTGATCTGGCGGTGATCAATGCCCGGGTATTAAACGTTTTTACCGGCGAATGGCTTGATGATTATGCCGTATGCGTCAGCGGCAGCCGGATCGCCTGCGTGAGCCGGAATGCAAACGGTTCGATCGGTGAGGCAACCCGGGTTATCGATGCGGCCGGCCGGTGCGTGATCCCCGGTTTTATCGACGGCCACGCCCATATTGCCTGGAGCTATTGTCCGTCTGAATTTATCGCCCATGCCATGACAGGGGGGACAACCGCCCTGGTTACGGAAACGTTCGAGGCGTATTTTGCGGCCGGATATGCCGGGGTGATCGATTTTATGGATGCGTGCGCGGACCAGCCGATCAAGATTTACGGCACGGCGCCGGCCATGGTATCGATCAGCCGGGCGGCGCGGGGCATCGATTCCGGAGATCTCGAAAATCTGCTGCTGCGCGAAGACATTGTCGGCATGGGCGAATCCTACTGGCAGGGCGTCCTGCAGTCTCCCGACCAATTTCTGCCCGCGTTTGCCCGGGTGCGGAAATTCCGCAAAACCCTCGAAGGGCACACCGCCGGTGCAAACGAAAAGAAATTGGCCGCCTATGTGGCCGCCGGTATTTCCTCGTGCCATGAACCGATCCGGGCCGAAGAGGCGCTCTCGCGTTTACGCCAGGGCCTTTATGTGATGATCCGCGAAGGCAGCATCCGACGCGATCTTGCGGCCGTATCCGAAATTTTAAGTTCCGGGGCCGACCTGCGCCGGCTGGTCCTTGTCACCGACGGGGTCTCCCCCGATGACCTTATGGATAAAGGATACATGGAGTTCGTTGTAGGCAAAGCGATCGACTGCGGGTTTGATCCGATCACGGCCATTCGAATGGCCACGCTCAATGTGGCCGAGCATTTCGGACTCGACGGCGATATCGGGTCCGTGGCGCCGGGCCGGTGTGCCGATTTGGTCAT
>JAGXHH010000068.1 GCA_024636355.1 Desulfobacteraceae bacterium
ATGAGCCCCGGCCGCGGCGATCTCCATGGCCCGTTTCACATTTTCCTGGCCGGCGACCTCTGAGAAATCGGATTCCGAAACAGCATCCGCAGTTGACACCAAGGCGGCTTCGCTGATTTCCGGGGTAATCTCCAGCTCCCCGCGCAGGAAAGCCACCGCCTCGGCAAGTGTGCGGACCGGATAAACGGACAGACCATGGACTACCGAGGCTTCCCGCCGGTTATCATAGGGAACCAGTATGCCGGAAAACCCGGCGGCTTTGGCTGCAATGGCCATGGGAAGCGACCCGTAGACCGGTTTTACCCGGCCGTCCAATGCCAGCTCGCCCAGCATGACGTAACCGTTGATTTCCGGGGAGGGGAGGACATTAGAAGCGGCAAGGATTCCAAGGGCTATCGGCAGGTCAAACCCGGTCCCCTCTTTTTTAATGTGAGCCGGCGCCAGGTTGACGGTGATGCGATCGTCAGAAAAAGAATACCCGCTGTTCAGAATGGCCGATTTAACGCGTTCCCGGCTTTCACGCACACTCGCCTCGGGCAGGCCGACAGTAGTAAAGGAGGGCAGCCCATAGGCGATGTCCACCTCCACTTCCATCAACAACCCGTCTATACCGATGACCGCTCCGGTGAAGACTCTGGACAGCAACCCGCGCCTCCGGGAAATGGAAAAGTTATCGAAAACACCTCAGATACAGGAGCATCAGAATACGTCCCCGAGACTATAACAGGGGCATACGGCAAGGACAATTGAAAAATCAGGAAAAACGGATAGAACAATAATTTTAGAGTTTTTTTATGAATGATATTTATGCTATCCTAACGATAGAGATATTTTTGAAAATCCGAATAAGAAAAGGACGAATCATGCCGAAAACAAAAAAAACGAATAGTGAACTGATCATCGATATCCTGAGGAGCGGGCAAACGCTGAAACTTTCGGAAATCACTGCAATGATCTACGAAATTTCCGGAAAAAACGTTAAAATGACCGACATATCCAGTCAGTTGTCACGGTTGAGCGATGAAAACAAAAAAGAGATCGGTTTTTTGATCAAACGGCAGAAAACCGAAGAAGGAAATTATGCCTACACCCTCGTAAAAGAGGCCCTGGATATGATTCCCGAAGAAATGTACGATCTCACACGGAAAACGGGCAAAGGCCGCTTCACCTTAGCCGATGCGATCCATAAGTATCCGAAAATCAAAAAGCATGTAGGGGAATCCCCTGTAAAAGCACCACGGCAGGCAAAGAAACGGGAAGAACAGCCGGCAGCGGAAGCCAACGCCGACCGGCAGATGCAATATGATGACGTGGATTTCAAGGACATGTTTAAGAAACTAATCGAGGCCGGTATCAAAGTCGATGTGAACATCACGGTCCGATTTTCCTAAAGACTTACAAAGAATTCCATTATACGGTCAGGACACGATGGATTCGTTAAGACACCCGGCTGGCGGTCAGAAAACCAGGATCAGCTATATTTTGGTTTTTGGAAGCCGTCGGCCGGGATGGCTTTTCCCATAAAACCGTGAAATTCTTTTTGTGTGAGCCCTGAACAAGGTTCGACTTTCAATTTTTTGCGCCAATCCCCAGCAGCCATTTTTTTCAAAATCATTTCCACACCGCCGGGGCTTTCCGATTCCGCCATCGGCTCGGCTCCAGTGCTTCCATATTTGCAATCCACCGATAACCGTTCTACCTTCAGGTTGACAGGCTATAAACTCAGGTGTAATAAAAGGTGTTCTCAAAAAAAACAATCGATTACCTTGATCAACAAAATGCTCATTGCCTGATGAGGGGCACATCAACCAAAGGAGAGCCACAATTTATGACCCGTACCGCATCATCGAAAACAGGATGGATTGTGACCTTTGCCGGCACCGGCATCAACCTGGCGCTGGGAATTCTTTACACATGGAGCATTTTCAAATCCGAAATCACCCGGAGCATCAAAGAGGGGACGGGCGGTTTCAACTGGGATCTGGCCGCCATCAACGACCCTTACGCCGTCTGCTGCCTCGTCTTTGCGTTTTTTATGATCCCCGCGGGAAGACTTCAGGATAAGCTCGGTCCCCGGATCACCGCAATGACCGGCGGGTTCCTGGTGGGGCTCGGTTTTTTACTGATATCCCAATCGACCAATTACTGGATATGGATCATCGGATTCGGCGTCCTGGTGGGAGCCGGAATCGGCTGTGGCTATTCCTCGGCCACTCCGGCGGCCATCAAATGGTTCCCGCCGGCCAAAACGGGACTTGTCGCCGGCCTGGTTGTCTCCGGATTCGGCCTGGCCCCGGCGTACATCTCCCCCTTGTCCAACTTTTTTATCGAACATTACGGCCTGATCCAGACCATGCTGATTTTCGGCATTGCTTTTTTTATCATCGTCGTTGCCTTATCGCTGCTCCTGATCAATCCGCCGTCCGGGTACGTGGCGCCGACCAAAGCGTCTGCCGCAAGCAAGAAAATCAGTCCGGCAGTTGAGGCAAACATTGGCGGAATGCTCAAATCCGGCACCTTTTACCTGATCTGGCTCGCCTATTTCATCGGCGCCGGCGCCGGTCTCATGGTGATCAGCAGCATCAACGGAATGGCCCAGCAGAGCCTGAGCGAACTGGCCTTCCTGGCGGTTGTCATCCTGGCCTTTGGCAACGCTGCCGGCAGGATTGCCGCCGGTATCATTTCGGATAAAATCGGCCGCGAAAATACACTGGCCGCAATGCTCGGCATACAGGCGCTTCTCATGTTTGCGGCCATGGCGGTTGTCGATAATCCGGACACGAGTGCCGCGGTCATCATCTTACTCGCTACATTTATCGGATTCAACTACGGGACCAATCTGTCCATATTTCCTTCTCTTACCAAAGATCTCTGGGGACTGAAAAACTTCGGTGTTAATTATGGTCTCGTTTTTACCTCCTGGGGTGTGGGCGGGTTCGTCTTCTCGCGCGTCTACCAGATGATTGTCAAAGCCAGCGGCGGACAATCTGCGATGGCCTTCATGGCCGCGGGAATCCTTTTGCTTCTCGGCATCGGGCTGACGTTTATCATCAAAAAACAGCTTGCCGCATTAAAAGCGGCCTGATCTTTGTTTCAAAACCCATCACAAAAGAGGCCGCCGAACTCCGGCGGCCTCTTTTGCAGGTATCTTTTTTCCGCCGCCTGTTTCTTCTGCGGGGTAAAATGAAATCCCCAAGTTTTTTAGGCATCCACAACCCGGGCCCCCCTCTGCCGATCCACCGCCCTCACCCGGAACTGCTCGGCCATCTCACCTTCGATTGCATTTTTGTAATTAATCCGTTATATAAAATTATTTTTAGTAAGAAGAAGGGCATCGGATCTATAAAAATAAGCGCTATATTGCTTTTTCTCCGCATGCGGCCTATGTCCGTTTATCTGTGCGGGGAATCGCCCCCGGGTGTTTCCCGGGGTAATCCGCCGGCGGTCTTTTTCATTATATAAATTCGGCAAATTGCCATTATTTAATAAGATAAAACCATGTACGAACGACAACGCACACTGACGGAACCGGTGCATTTTAATGGAACGGGAGTGCATTCCGGCAAAGCGGTGAACCTGACCCTGAAACCGGCCCCGCCGAACTTCGGTATCAAATTCCGTCGGGTGGATCTGCCGGGAAAGCCGCTGATATCGAGCCATTTTAACCGCGTTGTCGATACCAGCCTGGCAACGGTCATCGGTGAAGACGGCTACATCGTCTCGACTATCGAACACCTGATGGCCACCTTTGCCGGCCTGTCCATTGACAATGCCATCGCCGAACTCGACGATTACGAGGTGCCGATCATGGACGGCAGTGCCGCCGTGTTCACCGATGCCATTAAAGCGGCCGGCATTGTCGAACAGGACGCCCCTCGGCTTTATTTTGTGATCGAATCGCCCATCGAGCTCAAAAAGGACGGCAAATCGGTCTGTATCTACCCGTCCCCGCGCCCGATTATATCCTGCACCATCAAATTCGATCATCCGGTAATCAGTGAACAAAAATTCACCCTTGAACTCGACGAGACCAGTTTTGCAGAACTAATCAGCCGCGCCCGGACATTCGGTTTTTTCCACGAATTGGAATTTTTGAAATTCTACGGTCTGGCCCAGGGCGGGTCCCTGGAAAATGCCGTGGTAATCAATGAAAACGGCGTCATGAATGAGGGCGGGCTGCGCTACCCGGACGAGTTCGTCCGACACAAGATCTTAGACAGCATCGGCGATTTTTCCCTTCTGGGAATGCCGATACTCGGCCATATCGAACTGTACAAATCCGGCCATAATTTCAATCATGAGTTCCTGAAGACATTTTTCAGCCGGAAACAGGCATGGAAAACGTTGACTTTAAATGAAATATCACGGTTTCCGTCGTCTGCCGACAAACTTCAATAATTTCGTCACGGCGCCACAGAGCTTGATTATTTCGGAGACCCACAGGTGATAAAACACCCGTTTCGATCCATTACGATTTTTATTCTTCTGATAACGTTTCCGGCAACAATCGGTGTGACCAGTGTATTTGCGGCCAGCCTGACGGATATGGTGGTCAGCAACACCCGGGATCACCTGCTGCTGTTTGTCAAAGTAGACGGGGCGTTTACGGAGAAAATGAAACAGGCTGTTTTAAACGGGATATCCACCTCGTTTTCATACCGCATTGCCGTCTTTCGGGTGCGTCCCCTGTTCCCGGACAAACCGGTCACCGAAAACAAAATCACACATACTATCAAATACGACACGTTGAGAAAGGTCTTCGTGGTCAATCGCTCCTGGGAGAGCAATCGCCGCATGACCACCGATTCCTTTACGGAAGCGCAGCGCTGGATGTCTGAAGTCAAAAGCCTGCCGATTGCTTCTTTAGACGAACTCGAAAAGGGAGTCCGTTACCAGGTCAGCGCCAAAGCGGAACTCGACAAGGTAACCCTGCCGTTTTATCTCAATTACGTCTTCTTTTTCTTATCCCTCTGGAATTTTGAAACCGACTGGCACACAGTCGACTTTGTTTATTGATCCTTTTAAATCATCGACGTGCCGGAATATCTTGCATCCAATGATTCCGAAATGAAGCGTAACCGATATAAAAATCCCGAAGTCCAGGTAGTGATTACGGAAAAAAAGCGCAGAAAGCGTGATTATGCCATCATCGGCGGTGTGTTCGGACTGGTATGCCTGCTGACAGCGCTGACCATCTGGCCGATGCTCTCGGGCACCGATATATCGGTCTCCAACATGATGTCGATGTTCATTCTGATCAACATCAACCTGCTGCTGCTGATCCTCTTGATTTTTTTGGTATTCCGGAACGTGGTGAAGCTGTTTTACGAACGCCGCAACCGGGTGCCGGGCACCCGGTTGAGAACAAAGCTGGTTCTCGCGTTTGTGACCCTTTCCCTGCTGCCGGCCGGCGTGCTCTTCGTGTTTTCTCTCCACTTCATTACCACGAGCATCGAGTTCTGGTTCCAGGTTCCGATCGAACAGGCCCTGGAGAACTCCCTGGCTGTCGGCAGCAACATGTATGTGCACGTAGAAGACAACAACCGGTTTTTCCTGGAACGGGCGGCCTACCAGGTCGATGCCCGAAATCTCATGAAACCCGAAAACCTGCCCGCCCTCTCCAATTACACGCAGATTGTACAACGGGAGTTCAATCTCAATGCCGTTTCGGTATACGATACCAATTTTACACGGCTGACGATTTCCACGGCCGAAAGCCTTCAGGCCGGAGTTGTCGAGCCACTGGATACAAACCAGCTCCAGAAAGGGCTGACCCTTGAAAAAAATACCTGGTCGACTACGGAGTTGCTGCCGGATGGCGAACTGATCCGCAATATCGCCACGATCCCCTACGGGGCCAAGGGGGGGGATGTCAAAGGGTTCATCGTTATCGGCGTTCTGCTGCCGGCGGATATGGCGGAGCACCTGGCCTCCATCTCCCGCGGGATAGAGGAATACCAGCAGATCAAGATGCTCAAGCAGCCGATCCGGTTCACCTACTACATCACCCTTTCCGTAGTCGCCCTTCTGGTCATGTTCTGTGCCATCTGGTTCGGCATGTACCTGTCCAGATCGATTACGATACCGATCATGGAACTCGCCGAGGGGACGCGCAAAGTCGCCGAAGGAGACCTGAGCTACAGCATTAATGTCGTGGCCGACGACGAAATCAAAACACTGGTCGATTCGTTTAACAAGATGACGCGGGACCTGCGGTTCAACCGGCGTGAAATCGAATATTCGGCCAGAAAACTCTATGAGCAGAACATGGAAATCGAAGAACGCCGGCGGTACATGGAAATTGTGCTCAACAATGTTTCCACCGGGGTCATCTCCATTGACGCAAACGGTCTGATCACCACCATGAACGCATCGGCTGAAGACATGCTGCATATCAATGCGGCCGATGTGGTGAAAAAAAGCTATAAAGAACTGTTGCGGAACGAATACCCGAAACTGGCCGAAGAAATCATGGAACGCTTCAATAACCGGGGTGAAGAAAGCCTGGCCAAATCGCTGAACTTAAACATCGGTGACCAGCGACGGACATTTAAGGTCAATTTCAATGCCCTGGAAGATGAAACCGGGCGCCAGATCGGTATTGTCATGGTTTTTGACGACATGACAGAACTGGAAAAAGCCCAGCGGATGGCAGCGTGGCGGGAAGTGGCCCGGCGAATCGCCCATGAGGTTAAAAACCCGCTGACCCCGATATCGCTATCCGCCCAGCGCCTCAAGCGCAAGTACCAGAAAGTCATCAAGGACCCGATCTTCGATGAGTGCACCCAGACCATCATCGACCATACGGAGATGATCCGGAACCTCGTCAATGAATTCGCATCGTTTGCCAGGTTTCCGACCGCCAATCCCGCCCCCTGCAACCTGGCCCCCGTCATTTATGAATCGGTGGCCCTGTATCGTGAAGGCCAGCGGAATATCGAATTCACGGTTGACATCCCCGATGACCTGCCGCTTCTCAACCTCGACCGCCAGCAGATCAAGCAGATCATGATCAACCTCATCGACAACGCCATTGCCGCTATTAAAAACAGTGGACAGATCCTGATCTCGGTTGCGGTAAACCCAGCCCGAAAGGTGGAGATCACCGTGGCCGACAATGGCTCGGGCATCAGCGCTACGGACAAACCCTATCTTTTCGAACCGGATTTTACGACCAAAAAATCGGGAATGGGGCTCGGACTCGCCATTGTCAGCACCATCGTAGCAGACCACAATGGGCGGATATATGCCGAAGACAACACTCCCCGGGGGGCGAAATTCATTATCGAACTTCCTGTGTAGAAACACTTGCCCGAACCGGTTCCGATAGATTAGAATACACGGTCGTGCAACAGGGCGAACAACCCGACAAGAGCTGAAACACAAGGCGTTTAAAGTTTAAAAAGGGAAAGACCCTATGTTTCCGACGATTCTGATCGTTGACGATGAAGATTCAATTTTAAAATCGTTGAGCGGCATTCTGATGGACGAAGGTTTTGAGACCATCACGGCCACAAACGGTTATGAGGCGCTGAAGCGCATCGAAGACGATTCCCCCGATATGGTCCTGCTCGATATCTGGATGCCCGGCATCGACGGCATCGATACCCTGACGGAAATCAAGAAGCAGCACCCCGGCATCCAGGTGGTGATGATCACCGGGCACGGCACGATTGAAACCGCGGTAAATGCTACAAAAATAGGGGCTTACGACTTCATCGAAAAGCCGCTTAACATCGACCGGGTAATCGTTGCCATAAACAACGCGCTCAATTTTCGCCGTCTCGAGGAAGAAAACCGGTATTTGCGGAAAAAAACGATCGAAAAGTATGCCATCACCGGCCATAGCCAAAAGACGGCCGAACTCAAAAAACAGATCGCGATCGCCGCCCCCACGGATGCCTGGATAATGATCTGCGGCGAAAACGGCACCGGCAAGGAACTCGTGGCCCGAACGATCCACCAGCTGTCCGGCCGGTCGAGCAACCCCCTGATCGACATCAACTGCGCCGCGCTGTCCGATGAGATCCTGGAAAGCGAACTGCTTGGGCATGAAAAAGGAGCGTTTGCCGGTGCAACGATTAAAAAGCGCGGAAAATTCGAACTTTCCCACCAGGGGACGATCTTTTTCGATGAGATCGGGGACATGGGGATGAAAACCCAGGCCACGATCCTGCGGATATTGGAAGAGCGCCAGTTTCAGAGGCCCGGCGGCAGCCGTACGATTCCCATAGATGTCCGGGTCATCGCCTGCACCAACCGGGACATGAAAAAGGCCATCGAAACCGGCCACTTCCGGGAGGATCTCTATTATCGGTTAAACGTCATTCCGATCGAGGTCCCGCCGCTTCGGGATCGCATCGACGATATTCCCGAACTGGTGGAGGCGTTTTTATCCAAAACCGCCGAGGAAACCCGCTCCACCCCGAAACGAATGACCTCGGATGCGATCGCTGTTCTCCAGAAGTATTTCTGGCCGGGCAATGTCCGCGAACTCAAGAACCTGATCGAACGCCTCGACATCATGGCCGGACACGGCACTATTGATGTCGACGACATCCCCGCTCCTTACAACCCGGAAAAAGGCGGGGCTGAAACAACTGTGGAATCCCTGTTCGGCTACGACCTGTTAAACGATGCCGCTGCGGCTTTCAATGAAGAATTCATCAAACGCAAGCTCCGACAGTACCGTTACGATATTGCCAAGACAGCTAAGAAAACGGGTGTGGAACGCGATTTCGTCAAAAGCGTCCGTCAAAAATTCACGGGCGAATCTTAATCGATTATGCGGATTATCGCCGGCAGATATAAAGGGAAAAAGCTTCTGTCCCTGAAGGGAATGGCCACCCGGCCGACGAGCGGGAAGACACGTGAAGCCGTGTTTAACATCATTGGCGACCGGATTTCCGAGGCAATGGTCCTCGATCTTTTCGCCGGCACCGGGGCTTTCGGTCTGGAGGCCATAAGCAGGGGGGCGGCCGGTGCGGTATTTATCGATTCCGAACGGCGGGCCGTTGACCTGATCCGCAAAAACGTGGCCGCCTGCCGGGTCGAACCGTTTGCCACGGTGATCTGCTGGAATATTCTGCGCAACCTGCGATGCCTTGCAGGAATCGGTCAGCCGTTCGACCTGGTCTTTATAGATCCGCCCTATGATCAGAATGCCGTGCTGCCGGCCCTTGACAATCTTGTTGAAACCGGCGCCCTGGCCCCGGGGGCCCTGATTATCGTCGAGCACGGCTTAAACGAAACCTTGCCGGATACCGTTTCCGGCTTAACCGTCACAGACCGGCGCAAATACGGCAGAACCCGAATCACGTTCCTAACCAACTGTGTTACTAACTCCGAGTCTCTTGTTTTTTGAACAAGTTTTTTTTACATGAAGTACATGAAGGTCTCATGAAGATCCATGAAGGGATTTTTTAATTTTAAAACCTTCATGTTCTTCATGGTCTTCATGTATATCAAACCGCTGTTCGCAGTGCCTCTGTGTGATATAGAGTTTGGTTGCGGCCAATGGCCGCGCTGTGTACTCTGCGTTCACAACGGACTTTTGCAACGGCACCAGGATTAAGATTAAGATTAAGAGCAAGAGCAAGATGTAAAACAGGATGGCCGGCAGGAATTGGATATACAGAACAAAGGAAAAGACCCTATGGAAAAGATTGCGATATACCCCGGTTCGTTTGATCCGGTCACCAATGGCCACATCGACATCATCGAGCGGGGGCTCCTTATCTTCGACCGGATAATTGTAACCATCCTGGAAAATCCGGCCAAGTCGCTGCTCTTTTCCCTGGAGGAACGCGTCGACTTGTTATCCGAATCGCTGAAGCATCTCCCCAATGTGGAAATCGACTCATACTATGGCCTGCTGGTCGATTACGCCCGGATGCGCAATGCCCATGCCATCCTGCGGGGTATGCGGGCGGTATCCGATTTCGAATACGAATTCCAGATGGCCCTGATGAACCGCAAGCTTGAACGCGATATTCAAACGGTTTTTCTGATGACCGGCTTGCGCTGGATTTTTACCAGTTCGTCGATCATCAAGGAGGCCGCACGATTTGGAGGGGATATCGAAAGCATGGTACCGGAGATTGTCAGGAAAAAGCTGGAAGAGAAATTCAATGTGAAGATCAACAACCGAAACGGCTGATAGCGCGGACTAAAGATGTTACTCATCATAGGGTAAGGCAAACCAGCCACAAGGGGTCAATCGGCTTTTTTTTCCATACTGAGCCGCTCCAGCAGGATTACCGCAAGGAAACCGACCACCATACAGACGACCGGGATCACCAGGTCCGGGCTGAGCTCCGGCAATACATTGCTTTCCTGCAGCACCCGGAGTTTGCCGTGAACCATGGCGGTCAACTCGGTTTCTTTCCAGGGCCAGACCTTGCGCATCGAACCGAGCATCAGGCCGGTGAGAAAGGCCAGTGTCGCCGGTCGGAAATGTTCGAGCAGGTATTTCAACACCCGGGAAAAACCCGCCAGTCCGATAGCGCAGCCGGCCAGAAAAACCCCTATGATTACCAGGTGATCGCCTGCAAAAGGATTTTCGATGGCGGCGATGATGAATTCATATTTGCCCAGGATCAACAGAATGAATGCCCCGCTGATGCCCGGCAGGATCATCGCGCAGATGGCAAGCATTCCGGAAAAGAAAATGAAGGGATACGATTCCGGGGTTGCCGCCGGAATCATTCCGACGAGCAGAAAGGCCAGAATTGCACCGACACAAAACATCAGTCC
>JAGXHH010000069.1 GCA_024636355.1 Desulfobacteraceae bacterium
CCTTTCCGCCGAACTTCTTGAATTTGATCTTTCCGTCCTGGGGTTTGCGGCGTTCGGCAATATCGAGATCCGCCATGATTTTGATCCGGGAGACCACAGCCTCCCGGTGAACCGCCGGTACCGTCTGGTAAATGGAGCATGCCCCGTCGACCCGGATGCGGACCTTGGAATCTTTTGAGTCCGGAAACGGCTCGATATGAATATCCGATGCGCCCCGTTCATAGGCATCGATAATGATCTTATTGATCATGCGGACGAC
This sequence comes from Desulfobacteraceae bacterium, assembly GCA_024636355.1. Lineage (GTDB taxonomy): Bacteria > Desulfobacterota > Desulfobacteria > Desulfobacterales > Desulfosalsimonadaceae > JAGXHH01. The sequence continues at coordinate 260 of JAGXHH010000069.1, forward strand.
GATGCTGTTCGTTTCAAGGGTCAACGGGTCGACTTCTCCGGAATCGTCCGTTTCCCTGGAGACTTTGCTGAATGGATCGGCCGCCGTTTTTTCCGGCTTGGTGAACAGGTCGATAAAATCGATGATATCCTGCTTCAGGGCGACGACGTATTTGATTTTTTTTCCTTTGAATACGCGTTCGATCTGGTCTGTCTTCATCAGGTTCTGGGGATTATCGATGGCGACGACCACCGCATCATCGGCATCACGGCGAAGCGGCACCCAGATATCGCGGCGCAGGTAATCTTCCTTCAGGTTGGTCAGGATATCTGCCGGTTTTCGGTAATTTTTGGAAAACTCGATGAAATCGAGCCCGTAATACTTGCTGATGGCGATACAAATATCGGCTTTGGCGATGCCGTGATCCCGCATGAGAATATCTTCGATCGGCACTTTCTTGGACCTTGCCGTTGTGGCCGCCTGCTTGAGATCCTTCTGGGTGATGAAGTGGTTGACGATGAGGTATTCGTAGCGGTTGGTTTTCCCCTTGGCGGCCATCGCCTTGTGGAAATGAAAGGCGCTTCCAAGGATTTCGACAAGACCCTGCACCTTTTCCTGATCGTCTTCGGTAAACGGGGTGCCGTTCTTGTTGTTGACCAGCTGGATGGCGCCCAGCAGGAAGCGTTTGAAAATGATCGGCGCGGCAAGGACCTGCTTGGTCCGGAAGGCCATCTTCTTGTCCCAGCTGCAGTCAAAAGTCATTTTCGGATTGATGGAGGAAAGTTCCATCTCGTCATAGACGTCGCTGATGTTGATCAACTGCCGGGTGGATACGGCAAAGCCGACGATACTCTGGTTGGAGATCGGCACCCGGATCTCATCGACTTCGCCTGCGGACATGAAAAAGGAAACCAGCTCTTTTTTGACCCCGTCGACCACATAGATGGTCAGGCGCTCAGCCGAAAACAACGACATGATGTCGTCTTTCAAATCGATCAGGATCTCGTTTAAATTGGTCGCCCCGAATATCCGGTCCGCTATGTCTCGGACCTGTACTTCAGCGTCTCTTTCCATCTTGAGAGCTTGATTTGCGGGTGCCGCTTCGGTGATGAGCATGTTATCCTCCGGGGAATAAGGCGCCCTTCTGCAGGACAAGGACACCGGATTTCAGGTAAAAACGGGATCAGGACGAGATGTGCACGAAAATACAATTCTTGTGTATGGATTCGTATAAATGAAAGCAGGTGATACCAACGAAATGAGATGAGAGGCGCATGTTCCGGATATGTTTAAATTAATGATACAAACTGCTGAAATTTAATTGCAATTTTTATACCAAAAAAAAAACTACTAATAAGAAAAAATGGTTGTCCGCTGCGCAGGGGCAACCCCCCGTGGTTGCCCTTGTTTTTCCCCGGTTCATGGCCGGAGTACCCGGGTTGACCCAACCAGGGCAGGCACGGGGGCCTGCCCCTACAAAAATGGCCGGGACTTCATCCTTGATGGATGAAGTCCCGGCCATTTGATAATACAGCAGAGCAGCAACTCGGGTTGAACCTCAGCAATTCTTGGTGAAATGTGTCTGTGATTAACGGATGACCACGTAGGAGCGGGCCATGCCCGCGAAAATGCATCCGCCATCGCGGGCATGACCCGCTCCTACAGAGCCTTTCGACGTTCACCGGGAATTGCTGGTTGAACCTTCCGCCCCCCCGACCTGCTGCGCCTTTATTTTCCGGATTCCACAGGGTACCCGGCACCCTGCCAGGCGTAGATGCCGCCCGGGTGGCGATAGACGTTTTTATACCCGAGGCGTTTGGCCCACATCGCCCCGTTGTGGCTCCGGGTGCATTTGACAAATCCGCAGTAGATCACGATCGTCTTGTTCTTATCCGGCCCGAGCAGCGCTTCGTAATCGGCCTTGGTCTTTCCGCCTGTTTCAGAAGCATCCCAGGTGTTCATATCCGGAATCGGGAACACGAACTGCCCGGCGCCCGGGATATGCTTTTTCAGGTAGTGATCGTAAGGCATGGTATCGACGACAACCATTTCTTTGCCCGAATCGATCCAGGATTTAAGTGTATCCGTGGCGACCAGGTCATAATCGCCCCGGTTGACTTCACCGACGATCTTTACGGCCATTGCTTCTTTTTCAACTTCTTCTTCGAAGATGCCGCCGGTTGTCGACAATACGGCAAATGCAGCCCCTGCGGCAATTACTGCTATGATAAATAAACTGATCAGGATGTTGCGCTTTTTCTTTTGCATTATACAATCTCCGCCATATACGGCATAGTATGTTTTTTCTCTTTACGGCAGATTCGCCGGGCATAAAGGCAGAGCATCGCCGCCAGCATCGCCGCATCCCGGTACAGGGCAGCTCTCAGGCCGGAAAACGCCCTGTATTCCGGATCACCAGCCCCGAAGCAGCCACAGTCGATATCAAGCCCCAGGTGGATGCCGTAACCAAGGACCGCCATGAACAGCAGGAGCAGCACGGTCAGTGTCTCCAGGCTCAGGCGGGCATCGAAAACCAGGCCGACCGCGGCGATGACTTCGATGAGCGGCAGAAAAACGGCCGCCGGCATCACCCACGTTTCCGGAATCAGCCCGTAGGCATCGATGATGACCGCAAATGATCCCGGATCTGAAAGTTTGCCGATTCCCGAATAGAGAAAAACAGCGGCCAGCACCCACCGGGTCATCCGGTACATCCATCGTGACATGAGAATCCGAACGATCATTTAAAATCCGAATGCCGCCTGGAGGGTGATGATGTCGTAGCTGTCATCCGTGTCGACCTTGGTCCATTCCGCGGTCAGCTTGTTCGCCTGCCCGTATATGTAATAGTTGCAGCCGAAGCCGAATACAGTGGTATTATCCGTGCCGCTTTCATCCGGCAAAAATCTTTCCACATGGCCAAACGGCTGGAACCGGGTGCCGATCAGGTAACCGAGATGCGCGGTGACGATCTCCCCGTCGCTGCCTGCGGTAAAATCAGTGGAGGCAATCGGATTGACCATGTTATCGATCCGGATGTAGGCCGCGCCGGCCGTAAGCGCTCCTCCGGCCATCGGCAGATCCGTCTGGACATCGACCGTGTAACCCCGGTAATCCTTCTCTTCGCCCCCGAGGGTGAGGCCGTCCTGGTAGTCGAAACCGGCGCCGATGGCGAGCAGCCGTTTGTCTCCGAGATAGGTGCCCCGATTGAACCAGCCGGTTTCCGGATCGAACACGTTGAAACTGAGCCGGCCGGCAAAACGGAGATTATCGTCCGGATTGATTCCGCTGCCTTCCGCCCCTTCGGCAACCATTAACCGGTACTGGAGTTTGTCTTCAAGGACATTGCCCCAGAGGGTGAGCCCATCGTCACGCCCTACCTTGCTCGGGTAGAAAATACCACTACGAATCCCACCCTGCCCCCAGTCGAGTTCGGTGGTCAGCAGTGCCTTGGTGGAGGTGGTGCCGTAATTGCGGGTAAACGGAACATACATCCGTCCCGCCTGCACCATCAGGTCGTTTCCGATGAGTTTGTAGGTCACCCAGGCATCCCGGAGGGCCATGCCGCTGCCCAGACCCATACTCGGGTTGTCAGTACCATCCTGCCCGATCCGGTCACCGGCGTAATGGGCAAAAAAGCTCAGCTCCGGGGTTACGGTGCCGCCAATGCTCAGGTACGTCCGCCGGATCATGAAGTCGTGCGTTTTGCCGTCAACAGGGCCGTCTCCATCAACATACTGGTACCAGGCCTGACCCCAGTATCCGATGTCGAGCGATACATCGCCCTTGTTGTGCACCTCAATTCCCCAGGCCATAGCCGGGGCAAGCATCAGAACCGTCATCCATGCCAGTGTCTTTCGAATCATCTTTCCTCCTGTTTCAGTAGTCGCAAAATTGAAGATCAAAGCAATATTAACTATTTTATGAAAAAGGCCAGCCTAATTAGACGGGGATAATATGTCAAATTGATAATATCTATTATTCTAATCACAGCTATTGGAAATACGAATATGGCAGGTGGGGAAGGTTCTCGGGGAAGGTAAAACGCCTGAAGAAGAAGATCGGTTTTTGATTCACAATCCACTATTTTATTGAAGGATTCGTAAAAAGCTGACGTATCCAAGTTCCCGGTGATTTTGCAGAAAGGAACGAGATTGTTAACCATAGAGGGCTCAGAGGACACAGAGAAAAGCGTTTTTACATGAAGATCATGAAGGCCATGAAGAAGGGCTTTTTTTTTAAAAACCTTCGTGGATCTTCATGTCGCCTTCATGCGCTTCATGTTTCTTTTGACGCTCAAAATTTTGGAAAATTGAGAGCAAGAGCAAGAAAAGCGACACTGGATCTGAACCCTATGTTTAAGTTCCTTGGAAGTCGCTTACGAAGTCAGCACTATTGATGTGATCGTAAAACAATGCCTTCCTCTGTGATCTCTGCGTCCTCTGTGGTTATTACCTTTCGATCTTTAGCTACCGACTCCTGACTCCCGGTTTTGGCTCCTGAATTCTGGCTCCTGGATTCTGGATTCTGGATTCTCATGCCCTTCCGAAAGCCTGCTCCAGGTCGGCGCAAATGTCGTCGATGTGTTCGATTCCGACCGAAAGCCGGATCATATCCGGGGTGAGCCCGCCGGCGATCTGCTGCGCGTCGGTAAGCTGTGAATGGGTCGTGCTTGCGGGGTGCAGCGCCAGGCTTTTCGCATCGCCGACATTGGCCAGGTGGGAAACCAGGCGCAGGCTTTCGATAAACCGTCTTCCGGCCTCGCGCCCCCCCTTGATTCCGAAAACCACCATGGCGCCGAATCCTTTTTTCAGGTACCGGGCGGCTGTTGGATGGGCGGGGTCATCGGAGAGCCCGGGGTAACGAACCCAATCGACACCCGGGTGTTTTTTGAGAAATTCGGCCACCCGGAGGGCGTTTTCACAATGCCGCTCCATGCGCAACGGCAAGGTTTCCAGGCCCTGCAAAAACAGCCAGGCGTTGTCCGGCGAAAGGCACGCCCCCAGGTTCCGCAGCGGCACCAGGCGGAGCCGGACGGCAAACGCGACCGGGTTCTGCTCGCCCAGATCATGGGCGAAACGCAGGTTGAAATTGCTCGGGTCCGGGGTGTTGTAAAGCGAGAATTTCGGGTCGGTCCAGTCGAATCTCCCGGCATCGATTACCACTCCGCCGATGCCGGTGCCGTGGCCGCCGACCCATTTTGTGACCGAATTGATCACGATATCAGCACCGTATTCGATTGCCCGCAGCAGGTACGGGGTGGTAAACGTCGCATCGACAATCAGGGGAAGATGGTGCTTTCGGGCAATGCCGGCGACCGCTTCAAGATCCGTGACTTCGAGAGCGGGATTTCCGATCGTTTCAACAAAAATCGCCCGGGTCTTTTCCGTAACCGCCCTGTCGAAGTTTTCAGGGTCACGGGGGTCCACCATGGCCACATCGATTCCGAACTGGGGCAGGATGCTGCTGAACATGGTGTAGGTGCCGCCGTACAGGTTGTTTGCAGAGACGATCTGCTCGCCGGCCGAGCAGATATTGATGATCGAATTAAATATTGCCGCAGTCCCTGATGCCATGGCCACGGCCGCAGCCCCACCCTCAAGTGCCGCCAGCCGCCTCTCCAGCACGTCTGTCGTAGGATTCATGATCCGGGTGTAAATATTGCCGGGAGTTTTCAGGGAAAACAGGTCGGCGGCATGCTGCGTGTCCTTGAACACGTAGGAAGTGGTCCGGTAAACCGGCACCGCCCGTGATCCGGTCTCTTCGTCCGGCGTATGCCCGGCGTGCAGGCAAAGGGTTTCAAATCGGTGATTTCGATCGTTCATTTTTTTCCTTTCGGATTATTACCATTCTTCAGGACTCCTGGAATAATGGCGTGCTGATATACCGTTCCCCCGTGCTCGGCAGAACCGTCACGATCACCTTCCCCTCGTTTTCCGGCCGGCGCGCCACTTCAAAGGCCGCGTGTACCGCCGCTCCGGATGAGATGCCGCATAGCAGTCCTTCGGTATTCGCCAATCGCCGCGCCATTTCAAAGGAGGCATCATTGGTGACCGTCAGCACCTCGTCTATTACCGATTGGTCCAGCACGTCCGGCACGAAACCGGCACCGATTCCCTGGATCTTGTGGGGGCCGGGTTCCCTGCCGGACAGCACGGCAGAATCGGCCGGTTCCACGGCGATAGCCTTGAAGTCCGGCTTGCGCGATTTGATCACCTGGGCCACTCCGGTGATCGTTCCCCCGGTGCCCACGCCGGCAACAAAAATATCAATTTTACCATCCGTATCGCGCCAGATCTCTTCAGCCGTCGTTTTCCGGTGGATTTCCGGGTTGGCGGGATTGGCGAACTGGTCCGGCATAAAGGCATTGGCATTGGCGGCAACCAGTTCACGCGCCGTTTGAATCGCTCCCTTCATACCGTATTCTCCCTGGGTCAGGATCAGTTCCGCCCCAAGATGGCGCAGCAGTTTGCGCCGCTCCATGCTCATGGTGTCCGGCATGGTGAGGCACAACCGGTAGCCCTTTGCGGCACAGACAAAGGCGAGCGCGATACCGGTATTGCCGCTGGTCGGCTCTATAACGAGCGTTTCCCGGTTGATGCACCCGCTTCTTTCCGCGGCCTCGATCATTGCCACCCCGATCCGGTCCTTGACGCTTCCCAACGGATTGAAAAATTCCAGCTTGGCATAAACTTCGGCATTCAATCCGTCTGTAAGACCATTTAACCGGACCATCGGGGTCCTGCCGATTGTTTCAGAAATATTTGCGAAGATTCTCATGATCCCGCTCCTTTCAGGCACAAGGGCGACCGCCGGTCGCCCCTACCTCATTCCATTGCGCTTATAGATCAGCCGGGGTTTTTCGATCAGGACCGTGGTCCCCGGCGGGACCGATTCCGTAATCCAGACATTGCCGCCGATGACCGAACGGGTTCCGATAATCGTTTTACCCCCTAATATAGTGGCGCCTGAATAAATCACCACATGGTCTTCAATGGTCGGATGCCGCTTTTGCCCCCGCATCTGCTCGCACTGGTCTTCGGGTACCGAAAGCGCCCCGATGGTCACCCCCTGGTAAATCCGGACGTGATCCCCGATTTTAGAGGTCTCGCCGATGACGATGCCGGTGCCGTGATCGATGACAAAACTCTGGCCGATCGTTGCCCCCGGGTGAATGTCGATCCCGGTTAAACTGTGGGAATGCTCGGTCATCATGCGCGGAATCAGCGGCACCCCGAGCACATTCAGACGGTGGGCGATCCGGTAGACCATGATGGCGAACATGCCCGGATAGCTGAAAATGACTTCATCATGACTTTTGGCTGCCGGATCACCCTTGTAGGCTGCCACCACATCCTTGGCCAGCTGGTCCTGCAGGGCAGGAATCGATTCCAGAAACGCGAGCGCGGTTTCATATCCCCGGTCCCTGCAATCCGTGCACGGTTTGTCGAACCGGAAGCATTCATAACGGATGGCCCGGCAGATCTGATCCGATAGTATATCGAACAAATCGGCGGTCAACTGCCCGAGATTGTATTTAAGATTGACCGGATCGATCTTATCCCGGTTGAAATACCCCGGAAAAAGAAGTTCCTGGAGCTTTTCGACGACCTCGATTACAGCGGCCTTAGACGGGATCGGTTCGTAATCGACGTGACAGAAGTGATGGTCGTCCGTGGCTCCGAAGATGATCTTGTCGACCAGGCCGGTCAGCCGTTTCCGGTAATCCGAATAGGATGTCGCCTCCCCCTGGCATTTGGCACGCCCCTGCTTGACCCTGGCTTCCATTTCTGCCTCCGATTCTTGTTTTTTTGAACAAGTTGTTTTTACATGAAGTACATGAAGGTCTCATGAAGATCCATGAAGGGATTTTTTAATTTTAAACCTTCATGTTCTTCATGGTCTTCATGTA
>JAGXHH010000008.1 GCA_024636355.1 Desulfobacteraceae bacterium
GCGCAAATTCGCCGCTTTCTGGGGGACCAATAACTGTGACCACCAGGCGCGCATCTGCCATTCCACCACCGTGGCCGGCGTGTCGAATACCTGGGGCTACGGCGCCATGACCAATGCGTACAACGATATGCACAACTGCAAAGCCATGCTTTTTATCGGCAGCAATGCGGCCGAGGCGCATCCGGTGGCCATGCAGCACGTGCTGCGCGGCAAGGAGAACGGGGCGAAAATGATCGTGGTCGACCCGCGCTTTACCCGCACCGCCGCGCACGCGGACCTCTATGTGCGGCTGCGCCCCGGCACGGACGTCGGATTTTTCTGGGGAGTGCTGTGGCACATCTTTGAAAACGGCTGGGAGGACAAGGAGTATATCGCTCAGCGCGTCTGGGGCATGGACGAGATCCGCAAGGAAGTGAAAAACTGGCCTCCCGACGTGGTCGAAGACGTGACCGAAGTGCCCCGCGAAAAAGTATATGAAGTAGCGAAAATCATGGCCGAAAACCGCCCCGGTACCATTGTCTGGTGCATGGGGCTCACCCAGTCGCACATCGGCAACAACAAGACCCGGGCCGCCTGCATCGTTCAACTCGCGCTCGGCAATATCGGGATGTCCGGAGGCGGGGCCAACATCTTCCGCGGCCATGACAATGTCCAGGGGGCAACCGACGTCGGCCCAAACAGCCATACCCTGCCCGGATATTACGGCCTGTCCGAAGGCGCCTGGCAGCACTGGGCCCGGGTCTGGGATGTCGATTACGAATGGCTCGAGTCCCGCTTCGAAAGGGAGCGCAAATACCCGTTGGAAGACGGCGAACTGGCCTATCCCATGAACATCCCCGGCATTCCGGTGTCGCGCTGGATCGACGGGGTGCTCGAGGACCCGAAAACCCTGTCGCAGGCGGACAATTTCCGCGCCGTGTTTTTCCAGGGGCATGCCGCAAACAGCCAGACCCGGGGCGTGGAGATGAAAAAGGCCCTTGAAAAACTTGAAATGGTCGTCATCTCCGACCCCTACCCGACGCACATGGCCGTGGTGAGCGACCGAAAGGATGGCACTTATCTGCTGCCCACCTGTACGCAGTTCGAGACCTACGGTTCGGTGACCAACTCCTCCCGATGCGTCCAGTGGCGGGAAAAAGTCCTGGAGCCGCTGTTCGAATCGCGGCCCGATCACGTGATTCTCTATAACCTCGCGCAGAAATTCGGGTTTGCCGACCAGATGTTCAAACACATCCAAGTGAACAATGACGAACCCCTGATCGAAGATGTCTTACGGGAGATCAACCGCGGCACCTGGTCGATCGGGTATTCCGGCCAGAGCCCGGAACGCCTCAAGCAGCACGCCGAATACCGCGGCACTTTCGACACCACCACGCTGCGCGCAAAAGGCGGCCCTTGTGACGGGGAATACTACGGGCTTCCCTGGCCGTGCTGGGGCACACCGGAGATGAAGCACCCCGGCACGCCGATCCTCTATGATCCGAGCAAACCGGTGGCAGAAGGCGGCCTGGTATTCCGGGCCCGGTTCGGCACCGAGCGAAATGGCGAAAACCTGCTGGCCGAAGGCGTCTGGAGCAAGGGATCGGAAATCGAGGACGGTTATCCCGAATTCACCTTCGCGATGCTGACCGAGCTCGGATGGGAAAAGGACCTGACCCGGGAAGAAATGCGGGTAATTCTCAAATTAGCCGACCTGACGGAGGAAGCGTCCAATTGGATGGGCTGGGAAGGCGAACCCCAGGCGCTTGGTTCCGATAGTCTAAACGGGGTAAACTGGAAAACGGACCTGTCCGGCGGCATCCAGCGGGTAGCCATAAAGCACGGGTGCGCCCCCTTCGGAAATGCCAAGGCGCGCTGCGTGGCCTGGGATTTTCCGGACCCGGTGCCGATTCACCGGGAGCCCCTGTATACGCCACGCCACGACCTGGTTGAAAAATACCCCACCTACGAGGACCGGAAGGTCTTCTGGCGCGTGCCGACCCGCTACCGGTCGATCCAGTCGACGGATCATTCCAAAAAATACCCGCTGGTATTCATCAGCGGACGGCTGGTCGAATACGAAGGCGGCGGTGCCGAGACACGCTCCAACGCCTGGCTGGCCAAACTGCAGCAGGAGATGTTTGCCGAGATCAATCCCGTGGACGCCAACAATGCCGGTATAAAAGACGGCCGTTACATCTGGCTCGAAGGGCCGGAAGGCGGCCGCATCAAGGTGCGCGCCATGGTCACCGAACGCGTCGGCCCGGGCGTGGTCTGGACGCCGTACCACTTCGGCGGCTGGTTCCAGGGCAAGGACCTGAAGGACAAATATCCGCCCGGCACGGTCCCCTATGTGCGCGGGGAGGCCTGCAATACCGCCACGACCTACGGCTACGATTCGGTCACCCAGATGCAGGAAACCAAGGGAACCTTGTGCCGCATAGAGCCGGCCTGAAAGGAGAATTCAAATGGCGCGAATGAAATTTCTGTGCGACGTGGAACGCTGCATTGAATGCAATGCGTGCGTGACGGCCTGCAACAACGAGCACGATATCCCCTGGGATATGAACCGCCGGCACGTGGTGACCATAAATGACGGTCGGCCCGGGGAAAAATCGATTTCAACGGCTTGCATGCACTGCACGGACGCCCCGTGCGCGGCCGTCTGCCCGGTCGACTGCTTTTACACAACGACCGACGGCATTGTGCTCCATGACAAGGACCTGTGCATCGGCTGCGGCTATTGCTTCTACGCCTGCCCGTTCGGCGCTCCGCAGTTTCCCGAAGGCGGGGCATTCAACATGCGCGGCAAGATGGACAAATGCACCTTCTGCGCCGGCGGCCCGCTGCCGGACAACTCGAAAGAAGAATACCGAAAATACGGCCGCAACCGCATCGCCGAAGGCAAACTGCCGCTCTGCGCCGAAATGTGTTCCACCAAAGCCCTGCTGGCGGGCGACGGAAATGTCGTCTCTGAAATTTACCGCAAGCGCGTCATGAACCGAGGCGGCAGCATGGATTTCTGGCGATGGGAGGCAGCGTATCCGGGGGAGGAGCAGGGTTGAAAATCGGTTCAAGGTTCAGGGTTCAAGGTTCAAGGTTTAAGGTTTAAGGGGCAGGGGTCAGGAGGTTCGGGTTCTGACCGGATCTTTTAAATAAAATTTTGGAAAGTTCCTATCTGCAAAATCAACGGGAACCGGGGGTACGACAGCTTCCAAGGAACTTGATGTTTTCTCGGTTTTGGTTTTCGTGACGTGAACGTACACGTACACGTGCTCGTGCACGTGCACGGCATTTGTTTTTAGGTTCCTTTCTGCAAAACCACCGGGAACCCCGTCGAACCGAGGTCCGTCAGCTTTTAACGAAGCCATTAAGATTAGGATTAGGATTAGGATTAAGATTAAGAGCATGAGCAAGAGCATGAAACAGTAACTTGAGCGAACTGGAAAAATCGCCATGCGTATGAAAAAAATAACGATTCTTGCGTTCCTTCTCCTTGTGTTTGCCGGCGGCTGTTACGAGTCGCCGCTGATCACCTGGTATGAGCCGCACGTCTATAAGGGTTCGGATGATCCGCTCCTGGACAAACTCGAGGCAGGGGAACTGCAGGAACAACTCCGGGAAAGATTCCGTTCGGTTCAGACGGATCGTTGAAAGAAGCGGAAACGATAAAGGCAAAGGCAACCATATGAAACCTGTCCTTCTGGCCATAATCCTGTCCATTTCGCTGCTGGCGGCGGCCTGTGAACCCGTCCAGGATCCCTGGACCCGCTCCGAAGACCAGCTCGAACAGGAACGGTCGCGAAGCCCCGAAGCGGATCAGAAACTCCGGCACCGCTTCATGAATGTGCAGACCGACCGGTGATCAGCAGGGGGAAGAAGCAGGGAGCCGGAAAGATTAACCGGGTTGGATATTAATGGAATGTATTTCTTTGTGCTCTTTGTATCTTTGTGGTTCAAAAATCTTACGGGAGTCTCCGCCCATGAGAACTCATGTTAAACCAATAGGAAAATCAGTCATCGTCTTGATCGCTTTTATCCTGATCGCGCTTCTTTCGGCATTTGCGGTCCGGGCGATCCAGGCGCCCGACGTAAATCCGCGCTCGGATTACTGGGGCAGCGTGCGCGAAGGTGTTCGGGGTTATACGGCAGTCGACTTTGAACCGCACGAGATCCTGATCCATAACGGCGGGGAGATCTGGCGTGAAGTGCGCAACGGGCTCATTGCAAATATCGGTCCCTTGATAATGGCCGGCGTACTCGGCGCAATTTTAATGTTTTTCCTTATTGTCGGCAAAGACAAGCTCCATGAGCCAAAAACCGGCAGGCGACTCAACCGGTTTTCACTGGCCGAGCGCCTCCTGCACTGGACCACGGCCTTTTTCTTCATTGTTCTTGCCATTACCGGCCTCAGCAATCTCTTCGGCCGGGCCGTGCTGATACCGGTCTTCGGCCAGGGCCTGTTTGCCGCCTACATGCAGTGGGCACTGTGGGTTCACAATTTCAGCGGGCCGATATTTCTAATCCTTCTCCTGATCATGTTCGTGATCTGGGTCAGGGACAACATCCCGAAAAAAATAGATCTCGTCTGGTTCAAGAACCTGGGCGGCATGATCGGCAAAGGCCCCCGGCCGCATGCCGGAAAGATCAACGGGGGCGAAAAGGCCTGGTTCTGGGTAATGACCCTGTCGGGTATCGCCATGGGAGTGACCGGCATTCTTCTTGATTTCCCGCTGCTGGTGGATCAGGGGCGGACCATCCTGCAGACCGCGCACGCGATCCACGCAATCGTGGCCATATTTTTCATTGCCGCCTCCTTCGGCCACATCTACATCGGCACCATAGGGGCGGAAGGAACCTTCGAGGGAATGTGGCGCGGGACCGTTGATGAATCCTGGGCCAGGCAGCACCAGGATTTGTGGTACGAAGAAAAAACGGGCAAATCCGCATGAAACATTTCAAGCGCCGCAAGATATGAAGCAAGCGCCACTACAAATTGGATATGAATTTCGTCAGACAAGGCCTGTTTTGGTTAAAACAGAACACAGCAGGTTACAGGCGTTTTACATCGTGTAGACAGGTGACGATCCCCCACTGTGATCCATGGTCGCAGACCTGATAACGTCTTCCCAAAGCAGCCGGTCGACCCATTGGACGTACTCGCGTTCATGGCTGGCCAAATCCCACTAAAATCTTTCCTTCCCGTTCGCACGATGAGCTTTTCGTTGACTTACGCGAAAAATTGATGGTAAAGAACTGATTCCTGTCCTTCTAGTGAATCGAACGATGGGACGACGTAGCAGGAATCAGTTTCAAACAGATTACGGCCGACCTTCAACGTTTTGCTGCAAACATGGGCATCGGCACAGTAAGTAATGTAAGACAGACTGAACATCGACCAGACGCATCGGCTGGACCTCTCCGTTCTATCTGTTTGCCGCTTTGCCCGAAATTCCGCTGATAAAGGGTTTTTTCACATGTATGGATTAAGCGCAATCGGGGCTGCAAATGGCTGGTCCATGGCGATTCTGGGGATATCGATCGTCTTTGCCGGCCTCATCACGTTATCGATCCTCATCTCTCAATTGCATAAAGTTCTGGACTTTTGGGAAAATTGGGAATGGATCAACGGAAAAAGCGATCGTAATACCGACCGGAATACGCCAGGTACGGCCGCAGAAAATTCAGACGTGCAATTATGTTCGCATCCCTATTTCTGCCCGACGGAAATCGATGAACTGACTGCAGTCTGGGAGCCTCTGGTTAACCGGCTCGACACCCCTTTTTACCTTGCAGACCTGTATGAACTGGCCCGAAAACACAATTTTCCACATCCGCACCTGAGCATCAATCGGCTGAGGAGTGCAAATATCCTGGTGCCGATTGGAGATCGCCTGTTCGAGTGGAATACAGAAGCTAACGAGGAAGAATAATATGTTGGAGCTGCTTTCCGGGTTCATAAACAATACCGGTTTTTTTCTGGCCGATTACAGAAACTACCTGATGATCGCCGTCGGGATACTGTTTGTCTGGCTGGCTGTCGCCAAAAAATACGAACCGCTGCTGCTGGTACCGATCGGTTTCGGCATCGTTGTGGGAAACATTCCGTTCTTCAAAGGATTCGGGCTCGGAATCTACGAACAGGGCAGTGTCTTCAATTACCTGTACTTCGGAGTTACGACCGGGTTATATCCGTCGATCATCTTCATGGGCCTGGGCGCCATGACCGATTTCTCCGCACTGCTGGCGCGCCCGAAACTGATGCTGCTGGGAGCAGCCGCCCAGATGGGGGTTTTCTTTACACTGATCGGTGCCCTTGCGCTCGGATTTTTTCCGAAGGAAGCCGCATCCATCGCCATTATCGGGGGGGCAGACGGTCCGACTTCGATATTCCTGACCGCCAAACTCGCCCCCCACCTGATCGGTCCCATTGCCATTGCCGCATATTCCTATATGGCCCTCATACCCGTAATTCAGCCGCCGATCATGCGACTGCTGACAACCAAGAAAGAACGCATGATCCGCATGGATGAAATGCGCGACGTCTCGAAAAAGGAATTGTTGATCTTCCCGATTGCCGGCACAATCCTCTGCTGCATGATAGCACCGACAGCGCTGCCGCTTCTGGGAATGCTCTTTTTGGGCAATTTCATGAAGGAATGCGGCGTGGTAGAACGGCTGGCCCAGACCGCCCGGACAGCCATCGTCGATACGGCCACCATTATTCTCGGATTTACGGTCGGCATGAGCACCCAGGCCGATGTTTTTCTAAACGCCAAATCCCTGGGAATATTTTTCCTCGGCTCGATTGCCTTTTCCCTGGCAACGGCCTCCGGCCTGATATTCGCAAAAATCATGAACCTGTTTTCCAAAAACAAAATCAATCCCCTGATCGGCGCAGCCGGTGTTTCCGCCGTTCCGGGCTCCGCCCGCGAAGTGCATCTCATGGGCCTGCATGAAGATCCCCAGAATTTCCTGCTCCCCTATGCCATGGCCTGCAACTCGTCCGGCGTTATCGGATCGGCCATTGCCGCCGGTGTGTTGTGGAGTTTTATGATGATTTAAGCCGACCGTGTTTTTCGGCTGTTGTGTATTTAAGAAAACCCGCATCCAAAAAAGATGCGGGTTTTCGGGCTTTACGCTCCATGAGGGAGCAGCCGGTCTGATAGCGGCAAATCGCTTCGCTCGACGCGGGGCTGATGACCCCCACCCCCCAATAGAAAACGATTTGTGTTGAAAACCTGAGAGGGACGATTCCCATGGGTCTGAATCATTGCGTATAAAAAATGCCGCATTACCGCCAACCGCTTTCCTGCTGCTGCTGCTCCTGTTTCTTGGTGCCGGCCCGGCGCTTGGTCAATCTGCCGAGAATACGGATGTTTCCACGACTATCGGCAACATCCTCAAGGCGACCGCTTCCCCGGATGCCCCGGACGTCCGCACCCAGCTGGAAAACCATGCCCGATCCCTTTTTGCCCGCCAACGCCTGGGCTGGGACACGGACACGCTTCATTACGTTTACCGGCAGATAGTTTCCCTGCCTGCAAGGCTTCCGGAACTCGCAAGGGAAATCATGAAACAGAGCCAGGTGCTGGGCGCGGCCGGATCGATTGTGGTCTTCCTGTTCATCCTGGCCGTGGGTTACGGCCTCATCGGGCGAAAGCACGTTCTCGCCCGGGTCGAGCGGCTGGTCCGGCCCGTGTCGGAACGACTGCCGAAAGAAATTCACCCTTATTTCATCATGGGGCTCCGGGCCGTCACCTCGGCCCTGCTGCCGTTGCTCCTGTTCGGGATCTATTATCTCATCAAGGGCTTTATCGCATACGAGGCCCCCTGGTTCCTGCTGGTTGGCAAACTGCTCAAGCTCTGGGCCGTCGGCGCCCTGCTGTTGAGCCTGGCAAACGGCCTCCGGGATCTGTCTCTTATACACATCTGACGCTGCC
>JAGXHH010000070.1 GCA_024636355.1 Desulfobacteraceae bacterium
GACCGCTCCCGGACCACCGGCAAGTTTATCCTGGATGCCGTTGCGGTCATGAGCAAGATCCTGCTCCTTCCCGCCGACCGGAAAACCGTTTTCAAGGGGGAGCTGGGGGTCCGGAAGAACGTGGCCTGGTCCGAGCCGCTTCCCCTGCAGGATATCAAGGCTATCGGCAAATATTTCAATGCCACTATCAACGATATCCTGGTCGCGCTGGTGACCGGGGCGCTGCGGCGATACCTGCAGCAATGCAATAACCTGGTCGGGGATCTGGATATCCGGATGGCCATGCCGGTCAACATCCGGCCGCTCAATTCAAAAATAGAGCTCGGCAACCAGTTCAGCCTTATCCTGGCCGGCCTGCCGGTGAATATCGATGACCCGGCTCTCCGTATACGTGAAGTGCAGCGACGGATCAGCGATCTGAAAGATTCCCCGGATGCGGCAGTCGCCTATACCGTTTTAAATGCGCTCGGCCTTTCGTCGGCCAAACTGGCCCAGAAAGCCGCCTCCATGTTCGCCAATAAGACCACCGGGGTCATGAGCAATGTTCCCGGACCCCAGCAACCGCTTTATTTTGCCGGCGAAGAAATCAAAAAAATCATGTTCTGGGTGCCCCGCATCGGCGGCCTCGGTATCGGCATCAGCATCATCAGTTATAACGGTACCGTTTCGCTGGGGATTGCCACGGATGCCGGACTGGTGTCCGATCCCAAGTCGATCCTCAACCACTTTGAAAATGAATTCAGAATGCTGCTGGGCATGTATAAGGCCGGGCAGATGGAAAAGGAACCGCTGGTCATCAACGACCGTTCCACAGACTCCAATTTTGGGCAGTCACCGGGAAAAAGCACCAACGTGCAGTCGATCCGCTGCAAGGCAACCACTCGAAACGGCACACAATGCCAGAACCGCGCGGCAACCAATTCGATGTACTGCACCATGCACCTGTCCAAGTATGAAAGCCTGGCCCTACCGGAATCCGATCCGAAGGCCAACGGCCAGCAGTCGATCGGATAAATCGGTTCGACCGATATCATCTCAAGAAGAAATCTTGAAAATAAAAAAAAGAGGATGAGCATGCAAGCTCATCCTCTTTTTTCACTTTAGATGCTTCAGGATTTTTACCAACCCGGACAAATCGTTTACTTCACCATCGGCAAACGGGATGGTGTGGACCGGAATCGTATCCTTGACGGTTTCCCGTAGCCAGATGATCGATTCGCTGTCGCTTTCGGCCAGGTTTAAGAAGCGAGCATGCGCCTTTTTTAATTTCTCCAGCAAACCGGCATCGAGCATTTTCGTATCGGTCAGCTGTTCAAAAACGCCGTTTAATTGCGCCAGGTCATTTAGGGCATGAACCCGGTTGACGATAAATCCGGCAAAGGGCATGTTCCTGCTTACCAACTGGTGATACAGATAAACCGCTTCATTCAGGGGATAGGACTGTGGGGTGGTGACGGCGATAAATGCCGTTACGGGATCGGAGAGCAGGGATTCCATCGCCTGGGCCCGACTGCGAAAACCCTCAAAAAGGACATCGTTCCAGAGCTTGAAAAAACTAAAGAGGTCGTCCATGGCCTGGTTTCCCATAATTTGGGAAACGGCCTTGAATACAGGGGATGCGATCAGGTTGAAAATTTTCAACCCGAGCCGGCCGGCGCTCATGTATGGTTTAAAAAGTTTCAGGAAGAACTGGTGTCCGAGCAGATTCATCACCCTCTGGGGGGCTTCGAGAAAGTCGAGCGCCCGACGGCTTGGCGGCGTATCCAGCACGATCAGGTCATAATGGCCCTGGTTGTAAATTTCATAGAGTCGCTCCATGGCCATGTATTCATGGGAGCCGGCCATGTTATTCGACAGGTGCTGATAATACCGATTGGCAAAAATGGAGTCCTGCAGCTTTTCGGGGGTGTACCTGACGATCAGGCTGTCAAAGGTCCGTTTGGCATCCAGCATCATGGCATAAAGTTCACCATTTCCTGCAACAACCCCTTCCAGGGGGACCCGTTGCGCCTCTTCCTGGAATTCGGCAATACCCAGTGAATCGGCCAGACGGCGTGCCGGGTCGATGGTCAGCACAATGGTTTTTAATCCCGTCATCGCACCATGGACACCGATGGCGGCGGAAAGGGTGGTTTTGCCGACCCCGCCGCTTCCGCAGCATACGATAATCTTCGGTCCGTCCGGTTTACCGATGTTTTCCAGCATGGACATCATCCTGTGACCGTTTTTCCGGATCGAGGCAATTTGAAGCGATGCGCCGTAAATCTTCCAGATTCAGGTCATTTTTAAAATAATAAGGAATTTCGATGATCGGTCCGGTTGCTTCGGCTCTTAGCTGTGCGCTGTATTGTGTGTTTATGCGACGCCTGGAGTACTGATGCCGTGCGGCATGAAGCACTTTTCGCAGACCTTTTTTATCACGGACGGCTGAAAAGAGCGGGCCGCTTTCTTCTTCGGACATCAGCGCCTTCAGATGTTCGGCTTCCTCTGAAGAAAACAGCGGCGGGTAGATGGCATTCAAAAATATCCGCTGAACCGGAATTTCGAGTTCATCCCGTGCGATGTTTATGAGTTCAAGCGATTCTTTTACCGGCAGTTCCTCGGGCAGGCAGACCAGGGTCAACCAGGTTTTCGTATCATCTTTCAACAATTTCTGCAGACCCCTTATCTGCGAGACAATGGGGCCGACCCGGATCATGTCGATGAGCATTTTCGGCAGGCGGAGCAGACTAAGGGCATGCCCCGTGGCCGGCGCATCCACAATAATCATATCATATAAGGGACTGCCGTTTTTCTGCCTTTCCTCTTCCCAGCGCCAGGTCCTTGCCAGGGTCATGATTTCCCGAAGCCCCGGCGTTGCCTCGGACAGATAATCGAACAAACGACTTCGGGTAACCCGCCGGGCTATGAAGCCGGATTTGATATGAAACCGGGTATACGCTTCAAGTTCCGCTTTGGGATTGATCCGGGCAATCCAGATCCGTTTGGATACGGATATTGGTGTCTCCGTCAGCCCGGGTTCGCCAAAAAGACGGCCAACGGACTGACTGTCTTCGGTTTCGGCCAGAAGAACCCGTTTGCCGGCCGCTTCGGCGGCAAACGCCATCGATACGGCAAGCGTCGTCTTCCCAACGCCACCTTTTCCCATAACGAATACCAGGCGGCGTTCAAACAGTTCCGTCAGTTCTTTTGCATCATTTATCGTCGGCATCCGTGCGCACCCTGAAAACCGCTTATCTCACCTGATTCCACCCATTCAAGCGCTTTTGTCTGCATTTGACTTTCGACCGTTTCTCCGACGGCATGCATTCGTCCTGCCCGCCGCCCTGAGAAATATCTTTTCCGCCAAACGAGAACAGTCCGTTAGAACTGTCGAAAAACAGACGAACTCCCTTGATCAAAGTAATCTCGGACCCGTTCGATTTCAACAGGCTCCGGTCTAAAAGTTTCCGGTAATGTCAACCGAGGGGGAAACAGGCATTAGACGGTTGTTTCCGGCTTTTTCGCCGGTGCGGGTGTTTTTACGGCATTACGCTTCTTGATCGTCTTTTCGAGTTGTTCGATCTTATTGTTGAGTTCATTGATCTTTTCGGTCAACTCGACCACCTGATCCCGATTGGCCAGATTCATCTTGGTGAGCATTTCATTGATCCGCTGGTCGACATTCCGGGTCATCCATTTCTGGGCATTTTCCCGGTACCGTTCAATTTCCGTCCGGAGCTTGCTTCCTTCTTTTTCGGTCAGTTGTTTTTCTTTGACCATCATATTGACGAGCTTGTCGATTTCCTCACGGGACAACGACATTAAATTCTGCCACATGGCCGTATACTTCTTGCCGTAATCGGAAAGGGCATCGCCGCCCTTGCGGAAAAGTTGAACAATAATATTGGCGGTATCCTCTGCCTTTCCAGCGGTTTTCTTAGCGGCTTTTTTAGATTTCGGTTTCTGCTCCTGGCCGGCCTTGATCTGGGATACAACCTGTTTGGTAATATCTTCGTCCGTTTTGGTATCAACAATGGAAACTTTTTTTCCCGCTCCCATCAATTCGGCAATCTGATCCCGGGTAACGTAATTTTTTTCTACCGTGTCATAGAACCTGCCATTGGCGTACCGTTTGATCTTATACATTCTGATTCTCCTGAAAGTGGGTGTCCTGGTTTTTAAAAATGTTTCGGCCTGCGAAAGACAGGACAAAACCGTTTTCTTTGACCTTATTCCATCCGACCGTTGTCAATGACTGCCCGGAACGACGAAACATCGCTCCGGACAGCCTTTATCCGTATCCTGAAAACGTCTAAATCATGGCCTCTTTTTTCAAGGATTCCAAATTCGCATTCAAGGATTCCATGGCCTGGGTCAGTTTGGTAATATCATTTTTTTCCGGCAGGTTGACAATTGCCGGAACCCGCTTGAAACCGGAAGTCATCCGCTTTTCCATTGTTTCGACTACGGGGAGTTTGAAAATGAATTTGCGACCGTTTTCAACATATCCGTCGATCTTCTTCCAGGCGTCTTTTTCAATGGAGCGGCCTTTTGACACCAGGTCATCCACGGATCCGGTGATTTTCTTGTAGGGGCCGTCCACGTATGTTTTGCCTTTTTCGACAACCGGAGCGACGTACTTGTCATTGTACCCCTTAACGGTTTCCTTGCCCTTTTCGATTGACTTGGTCACATACTTCTCGTTGTATTCCTTTACCTTTCCCTGAAAGGATTCCGCAGTTTTCTGAATTCTGCCGACGAGATTGGCCTGCTCGGCCTTTTTTTCCTGGCTGTTTTCTTTTGTCATGGTGATTGTCTCCTTCTTGGTTTAATTTTCAAAAAAATATGTTATGAATTTTCCGAAACGACTTTATGACGCATTGCGTTATAAACAAAATATGACGCAATGCGTTATGCGTCAAGAAAAAAAATGCATCCGATCAAAAAAAATATTCCGATAGGCTTGAACAGGACGCATAGCAGTGAGAAATAATTTATAAAATTCAGTACGTTAATCGAATGATCCCTCAATTGCCTGCAGAAAAAAAAAGATGGGAATAAATTCCAAAAAAAAGATCGAACGGGCCCTGATCCTTTCGGGGGGAGGAGCTCGCGGCGCATTTCAAGTGGGGGTGATCAAATATCTGGAAGAAATCGGCTGGAAGCCGGACCTTATCTGCGGGACTTCTGCAGGGGCGATCAACGCCACCGCCATCGGTTCGGGCCTGCCGGTTGACGATATGGCTCGGATATGGCAAACCTACAACCGGAAACTGATGTATCGGATCACATGGCCCGTGTTTTTCCGTTCGCTGCTAAACGGCCGGCGTTTTGCACCGGCATGCGATACCCGGCCCTTAAAACGCCTGCTCGAAAAAAACATCAATTTTGCCGCACTCCGGCACAGCACGCCAAAGATCCTGATCACGGCTCTGAACATGAACACGGGGCAGATCAAATTTTTTTCCCAGAAGGTTATCGGCATCGAGCACCTGATGGCAGCAAGCGCCGTTCCCCTGCTGTTTCCTTTTCAGTATATCGACGGGGAACCCTACTGGGATGCCGGAATCATGATCAACACCCCGATCCGCCCGGCACTGGCATGGGAGGCCAAAGAAATCATCGTGGTGCTCCATTCACCGCTCGGCGCCTTTGACATAAAAACGCCGCGAACCCGGCAGCAGACCTCCGAGCTTGCGTTTGAACACTTTCTTATCGGATCGTACACGGCAATGCTGCCCACGACTTGCTGGATGGACAATCCCGATGCCGATGTTTTCGAAACGCCGTTGGCCGGTTCCCCCCAGATGCAGCTGGCCTTAAACGGCGCCAAACTTTGCGCCGTAGCCCCGAAGCGGATGCTCGGTTTCCGTTCGTTTTTAAATTTTTCCCCCACCCAGGCAAATAGACTGATCAAAGAAGGGTATACCAACGCCCGGATGCAGCTGCGGGGGATGTTTTAGCTCCGGCAAGCGGTTGAAACGACTCCGGGCCCGGTCAGAGGCAAGGGCTATGTCTGGATCATCAAACAGGGAATCCAGGAGCCAGAATTCAGAATCCAGAATAAGGATTCGCCTTCGGCTCAACCAGGATAGAGAATATGCCGGAGCGAAGCGACATCTCAATATCTTCTGGCTCCTGACTCCTGTATTCTGGATTCTTTTATCATCAGGAGCTTTCCATGGCCACCATCCGCCAGCAGATTATCGATATGCTGCAGGAGGGCATTTTTGACGCCCGGGAACTTTCCCAGGCGCTCGGGATCCGGGAAAAAGAGGTCTATGAACACATGCCCCATATCGAAAAAACAGTTGTTTCCCAGGGCAAAACAGTGGAGATCATCCCGTCGCACTGCACCGTTTGCGGCTTTACCTTCAAGGACCGCAAACGTCCCTCACGCCCCAGCCGCTGCCCGAAATGCAAACGTGAACGAATCGAAAGCCCGAAATTCACCATCCGCTAACGCTGAATTGAACCGGTCAGGACTGTTTCAAGAGTTGCAAGCGGAATCGTTTCAATGACGGCGTTTCCGATACCCGCGAGCAGGACGAAGAAAAGATCGTCCCCCTGCCGTTTCTTGTCCCTTCCAAGAGCCTCGATAATCGACCGGGCATCGACTTTAAGATCGGTCGGAAGTTTCAACCCGGTCAATAGCTTCTCTATGCGCACAACTTCTTCCGGATCGAGCAGGTTTCGTGCGGCCGACAGCCTGGCTGCCGCCATCATTCCGATACTAACCGCCTCACCATGCCGTACACCCGCCGTTTTTTCAATTGCATGGCCCAGCGTATGGCCGAAGTTCAATTTCCGACGCTCGCCGCGTTCCTTTTCGTCCCGATTGACGATATCGGATTTGATAACGACCGAATCATAGATGATCCGCTCGATAATATCGGGCGCCAGCGCCATGGCTCCGTCGACGGAGCGTTCCAGTAGTTCGAAATAGTCTGCATCGGCAATGGCGGCATGTTTGACGATTTCGGCAAACCCGCAGGCCCGCTCGGCTTCCGGAAGCGTCGTGAGCACATGGGGATCGCAGATAACGAATTCCGGCTGGTTGAAGACTCCGACCATGTTTTTGTACCCCATGAAATTGACCCCGGTCTTGCCCCCCACGCTCGCATCCACCTGGGCGAGGAGCGTGGTGGGGATATAGCCGAACCGGACGCCGCGCAGGTAAGTCGATGCGACAAATCCGGTAATATCGCAGACGATGCCACCGCCGATACCGAGCAGAAAGACCGAACGATCGGCCGCCATTTGGATCAGGCGATCGTAAATTGTTTGAACAGTCTCCAGCGTCTTTATCGATTCCCCCGCGCCGATGGTGATTACCCGAGCAGCTGGAAACTGCGCGCCGTAGAGGCGGAACACGTTTTCATCGGTGATAACGACCACAGGGGAATCGGGCAGAAAGCCTTCTGCGCCTGCAAGCGACTCTCCCACCAGTATCTGCGACCTGCCGGTCTGCCCGACAATTTCCAATCGTTTCATATCGATTTCCTTAAACCTTTGGTGCTATTATTCTGCGTTCCGGGACACCTCGAAGATCGATCGCACCTGGCGACACAATTGATCGAACTGTTCGGGCAGCAGCGACTGGCCGCCATCGCATTTTGCCGTCTCTGGTGCATGATGGACCTCGACCATCATGCCGTGCGCGCTTACGGCCGCCGCAGCCCGGGCAAGCGGCATCACCTGGTCCCGAAAGCCTGCCGCATGGCTTGGGTCGACAATCACAGGCAAATGGCTTTCACGACGGACCACCGGGATTGCGGAAAGATCGAGCGTGTTGCGGCTGTGGCGGACAAACGTGCGGACCCCGCGTTCACAGAGGATCACATTCGGATTGCCTTCGGTCAGGATGTATTCGGCCGCCATGAGCCATTCGTCAACTGTTGCCGACATGCCGCGTTTGAGCATCACCGGTTTTTTCGATTCGCCCGCACGGCGCAGCAGACTGAAATTCTGCATGTTGCGCGTTCCGATCTGCACGATATCCGCATAGTCTTCGACCATGTCGTAACAGGCGAGATCGAGGACCTCAGTCACAATCGGCAGACCGAACGCTTCGCGCGCCTTTGCCAGAATCTTCAGCCCCGCCTCTCCGAGCCCCTGGAACGCATAGGGTGAGGTGCGCGGCTTAAAGGCCCCGCCGCGCAGGATGTCACCGCCCGATTTTTTGACATGTTCGGCAATCGTCATGACCTGGTGTTCGCTTTCCACCGCACACGGACCGGCGATGATCAACAGGTGATCCCCCCCGATATTGACATTTCCCACCCGGATGATCGTATCGTGGGGCTGAAATTCCCGGCTGACCATTTTATACGGGCGCGTGACCGGAATCGCTTCCTTGACACCGGGCATATCATGAAAGACCGACGCATCGACGGCCCCTTCATTGTACAGTACGCCTATGGAAACCCGGGCGCCTCCGGGAATGGGCCGGGCGGTATGCCCCCGGTTTTCAATGGCCCGGATCACGGCCGTCACCTGGTCCGGCGTGGCATCCTTTTGCATGACGATCAACATGATACAACCTCCTGCACGAGTTCGGTTCGGATTTAAACATCACATTTCATTTCAAAAAAAAACCGCGGAGTCCATTTATGGGCCCCGCGGTCATATCTTCCGGTATTTCAGTGGTCGGTCAGTCCGGCACCGGCCTGGGGGCGCACCCTGGGTATTCTGTCGCGCGCCACCAGCGCCAGGATCTGGAATTATCGGTTCCTGAAATTTTAATCGTCACCATTGCAACCCCTTGAACAAGGACAAACACACTTTTATCTCAGTTTGTTTTTTGTATGCCCAAACGCGGCAGGCCGTCAAGCAAAATATGAAACACACCGGATGTGTCGCCATTTCTTTTGAGCCTGCTTTGAGTTGAAAGCGACGCAGGAACGAAAAAAGAGTGCGCTCCAATGCCCCGGAACCGTTTCAACGGAAAAAGATAGAACAAAAAATAATTGACGAACTCTGTTCTTCAATTAACATTAAACGAATGAAAAAGCCAAACCAGCCGTGAGGCCGGGGCGGAAAGTCACGGGTCTTTTCAAAGACAGCCGGACTGCCATTGATTTGTTGGCAATCCGGCTTTTTTCATGCCTTTAAACCTGCCCACAACTTCGATGCACAGCACATATGAAACGACTGATTTGCGGCGATAATACTACCCCAGGGTATCGACTCAAATTTTGCAAACCGGCTCCCGGCCGATTCAACCCATCCGGGAGCCGAAAACAAGACCTGTATCAATTCCACTCAATCTGCCCACCCATGACATCTAACAGGAGAAAAACGAAATGAAGAATCGATTGCTTCGCTATTTCATGATCATCTCTTTTATCTTTCTATTGGCTTTCCCATGCCTTGCCGTAGAAGGCATCGAGACCCATCGGGACGACCAGGGCGTCTGGTTCGTCAACGGCCCCGACGATGCACCCATCCATGATGTTTTCGAGGCGGTGGGGTATGCCGTCGCCACTGACCGGCTCTGGCAGATGGAACTCTACAGACGCCAGGCAACCGGACGGCTGTGCGAGATTTTCGGACCGGATCAAATTGAAACCGATGTGTTCATGCGGACCATCAGCTACTCGGATGCCGAAATCGAAGCGGGATTCGCTGCGATGGACCCCGAAAGCCAGGCGGTAGTCCTCGGGTATGTGGCCGGCATTAACCGCAGAATTGCCGAGATAACAGAACCGGAAAGTTTCGCATTTATGGTGCCTTTTGAATTTTTGGCGCTCGGCATTGGGCCCGAAGCCTGGACGGTAAAGGACGTGCTTGCCTGGACGGCCACCATGCAGCGGTTTTTCGATCCGGAAGCGCTTGATCTGACCCAACTGGAAAACGCCGAACTGCTCATGACCCTTGAGGCCCGGTTCGGACAGGCCGATGGCATGAAGATGTTTAATGACCTGCGCTGGACAAATGATCCGGCCGCCCACACGTACATTGATTACAGAAAACCAAAGGGGCAGAAAAAATTCAGACATTTGGTCGAACCCATTCCGTCAGGTCTCCGGTACAAGCCGAAACAGGCGGTTAAAAACATGATCGGCACCCGGAAAAAAATCATCGACAATCTCAAGAAAATCAATGCCCATATCAAAATGGGAAGTTACGCATGGGTAGTGTCGGGGGACCATACCCTTACCGGTGAGCCGATCCTCTACTCGGGTCCCCAGATGGGCTTTTCCGTTCCGGCAATCGTTGCCGAAGGCTCTATCCGCGCCGGCGGATTCGATGTATCCGGCATGAACGTGCCCGGATTGCCCGGCATTGTCATTGGGCGAACCCCCCATCACGCCTGGTCGATGCAGGTGGGGCATGCCCACACGACGGATTACTATTTCGAGAACCCGTCCGATGTCTACCTGGACCGGATCGAGATCATTCAGATCAAAGGGGCTGATGACGTGCAGCTTCCGGTTTTCCGATCCGCTCACGGCCCGATCGTCAACCCGCTCCCCTACAACCCCGCCTCCTATGAACCGGGCATGGACAACCCCCTGGTGGCCTGGAAGTATGCCCACTGGGGGTATGAATTCGATACCATTACCGCTTTTCTGAAACTGTCGAAAGCCACCAGTATGGATGAATTCCACGAAGGGATGCGTCAAGCGGGAGTAAGCCAGCATTTCTGCTATGCCGACCGGGACGGCAACATCGCCTACTGGATGTCCGGCCGCGATCCCTGGCGGTTTCCAGGGGAATGGCGCCTGCCCCAGGGCATTATTCCCGGAGTGCAGCTCGAATGGGATGCCGATTTCGTCCGGCCGTTGTCCCACGACCGGAACACCGAAAGGGGATGGTATGCCGGATGGAACAACAAGAGCAGCGCCGGTTATCCGAGCGGGTTCAATTCATCCAATGATACGTATGGCCCCTTTCACAGAACCCACGTCATCTATGACTATTTCGATGCAAAATTTGCCAAAGGCGGCAAAGTGAGCTTCGAAGAAGTGCGAGACCTCGCTTTAAACATCGCCACGACCGATTCGTTCGGCAGCGGTGGCAATCCCTGGAAATTCGTTGCCGAAGATTTTAAAAAAGCAGTCAAAAAATCCGGTATGAATGCAGCGTATAAAAACCACCTGAAGCTGCTGGTAAAATGGGACGGCCATTTTGTAGCCGGAGGACCGGAGCAACGGGTGAATGGACCCGACCGGGCCGATGCCTGGGTTCTGATGGACCGCTGGATCCGGCGCGTGATCGATCTCACGTTCATGGACGAACTCGGTACGTTCAATGCCGAGGGACGGCCGGTGCTCAGCCATAACAAGACCGTATTGTTCAACGCATTCCTTCACGGCATGGGGGGTTACCCTGGTATCGAAAACGGGTACAATTGGTTTGCCAACCTGTCAGATCCTGCCGCCCCCCAGACTGCGGATGCAATTATCGCCGCGGCCCTGGCAGATGTAATTGCTGATTTGGGCGATCGTCCCTGGGGCATCGGGACACGGGGACAGATTGTATTCCGGCACGATCTTCTCGGCCCGGTGCACAACATGCCGTTTTCCTCACGGTCCACCTACGCCCACTGCGTAAAATTCAGTGCGACAGGGCCGGTCCGGATCGAGAGCATGTTCCCCCTGGGAGAATCGGGCGATATCCGGATGGGAACGGGTTATGCCCCCTTATTTGACCCCCATTTTTTCAGCATGACGCCCTATTTCGACAACTTCATCCACCGGGAATTTCCGCTGTTCGACTGATTTACCGAAGCTGATTCATTTCCCATATGCCGGCACCTCAAGGGGTGACGGCATATGAGAAAATACAAGTCGGTTTTATTCCCCCTTGAAAACAGGCGGGCGTTTTTCAAAAAATGCGGTAAACCCTTCGATGGCATCCTTGGAGGCCCCGACGATCTTACTGCCGTCTCTTTCTTTTGCCAGGCCGGCGTCAAAGCCCTCGTAAATCCCGGCGGTCATGGCGTCGAGCACACAGCGCACCGCGATGGGCGGGCGTTCGGCAATCTTTGCCGCAAAGGCCATTACCTCGTCCATGAACTTTTCCGGCGAAGCGACCAGGTTGACCAGCCCGATCTGCTGGGCCTCTGCGGCATCGATCCGTTTGCTGAACAGGATCATGTCCAAAGCTTTGGATTTACCGACGATGCGCATCAGGCGCTGGGTGCCGCCCCAGCCGGGGATGATCCCAAGGTTCAGCTCGGTCAGCCCGATCTTGGCCTGGGGCGAGTCGATCATGATCCGGAAATGGCACGACATGGCCAACTCAAGTCCGCCGCCGAAGGCATGGCCGTTGATAGCGGCAATCACCGGCTTGGAGAACCGGTCGACCCGGCGCCAGAGGTCCTGCCCCTTCGGCCCGATTTCCGGGTTTCCGGCATCAGAGATATCCATGCCGGCCGAGAAGCATTTTTCACCCGCGCCGGTCAGGACGACGACCCGGATGTCGTTGTCGGCCTCGATGGCGTCGAGTACTTTTTCGAGATCGAGCATGGCCGCAAAACTCCAGGAGTTTGCCTACGGCCGGTTAATTGTGATGATGCCGATGTGGTCTTTTTTATCGTAAACGATATTATCAAGCTGCATCCGTATGGCTCCTTGTAATAAATTAATGAATCCAGGAGCCAGAATTCAGGAGCCAGAAGGATGATGTCGCTGCGCTCCGGCAATATTAACCAAACCTAAACTCCCGAGGTTTAGACCTTTTTCTGGCTCCTGGCTCCTGGCTTTTTTCTCCTGAGGTCCAGACCTTCTTCTGGATTCTGGCTCCTGGCTTCTGGCTTCTTTCTCCTGAGGTCCTGACC
>JAGXHH010000071.1 GCA_024636355.1 Desulfobacteraceae bacterium
AGATTCAACAGGCAACAACCCATATGGATCGGGGCGGTGCCCAAAAGGCCATGAAGGTCGTGGTCATGGAATGCGGCATTAAAAAAAAGTCTCCATTCACTCCCTTCGCCACAGTTTTGCCACGCATCTTCTCGAACGCGGTCTGAGCCTTCGCCATATCCAGGCACTGCTCGGCCACGCCAGTCCGAATACAACCGCACGTTATGCCCACCTGACCGATATCACGGAAAAAGACAGCCTGATCACCATTAATCAACTGATCAATACCCTTCACGTTGATTTAAGGAAGGTGTGATCATGGAACTATCCTCTATTATCCATCAATATTACGACTCATATATGGCCAAATATGCGAACACTGCATTACCGGGCCATCTGAAAGCAATGAATGCCATTTGCAGTTGCCGGACCCCCGACTCCGGCGAACTGTACGTGCATTGTCCTGCCTGTAATCACGAACATTGGCATCCGTTATCCTGCGGACACCGAAGCTGTCCAAAGTGCCAGAACCATGAAGCCAGCCAGTGGGTTGATCGGCAACAGGGTAAATTATTACCGGTTTCTTATTTCATGGTAACTTTTACATTGCCTTATGAACTCCGGTCCTTGACCTGGCACCATCAGAAAGCGGTGTATTCCACATTGTTTACCTGCGTTTCGAGCACCATGAGGGATTTTGGACTGAATCCCAAAAATCTGGGAGCGGAAATCGGTATGACCATGGTATTGCACACGCACAACAGGAAACTCGATTTTCATCCGCATATCCATGTCGTAGCGCCTGGCGGCGGTGTTGATAAATGTAGACGCCAGTGGAAAAAGAAAAAAGGGAAATACCTCTTTAATGAATTTGCATTGGCAAAGGTCTTTCGCGCACGTTTTCTGGCCGCGTTAAAAGACGCCAAGCTTTCCACCCCCAAAACCATTGCCTCCAAATGGGTGGTTGATTGCAAGCATGTCGGTAAAGGAATAACCGCCCTGAAGTACTTATCCCGATATTTATACCGAGGAGTTATCAGTGAAAAAAATATCGTTTCCAATCAGAATGGCCGGGTAACTTTCAGGTATACTGAAAGCAAGTCCGGCGAAACACGATATCGGACCCTCAAAGGAGAGGATTTTTTGCATTTGGTCATGCAGCATGTGCTGCCCAAAGGATTCCGAAGGGTCAGAGATTACGGATTTCTTCATGGGAATGCGAAAAAGTTGCTGTTTCTGGTTCAATTGATTCTGCATGTAATGATTAAAGGACTCGGACAACGCCCCCGTCCTGTTTTTAAATGCCCCTGTTGCAAGGCAGTCATGGTTATTCTGGGATTTCGTCAAGCCCCATGGAATCCGGTATAACCGCTTTAATGGCAAGGAGCAGCAGTTCATTCAAACACGGGAGGTTGAATCTTTATGAAATAGTTCAATTTTTCAAAACCTGTTTACAGGTTAATGGATTGGTACGCCTTGAGGAAATGCCACTTTCCGTAAAATGCACTTCACCCCCCTTGTTCAAAAAAGATATTTTCTTATAGAGAGTCGACGCCGGGCTTGTTCAACCACCGGATAAGATCGTGGTTCGCTCCGCTCTCACGATCTATCTTATTCGTTAGACAATTTAATCATATTTCAATTAGTTGTAGGTTCGCCACAAGATAAGCAGATCGTTGCTCTTTTATCAATTAATTCACCACAGCTTATACATTTTTTCGTTTTGAAAGTCTTAAAACTCTTGAGCTTGTTACCTGTAATTTCATCACTACCGAAATATTTTTTAAATTTTACAGAGGCACCACAATACAAACATGCTGTTGATCTGTTATCAATATTTTTGCCGCAATTAGGGCATTTTTTCTTGATTACAAAACATTTATTACAATATGTATTAGAAGATATGCAGTTTGGTTCTTCACAAATACTGAATTTCTTTGTAACTAAAAAATCAAATAGCTTTTTGGTGAACACCTGGGAAAAGAATACTGTATAGCCTGTATCGTAAGTAAAATAATACTTTTTCCCATTTTCAATCATACAAATCCAATCAATTGCGCCAGCTTTCCATATTTCGCCCACCCACGCTAATTTTGAAGTTTCTGGGCTGAATGTTATTTTTCTTGTACCTGACCTGAAAATTACCTGATCACCAGTAAATAGTAACCAGCCAAAAGAATGAAAATAAAATAGACGAACCCCTTTCATAACATCATCTGTTGAATATTTAACTGGAACTCTATCAGATTTATTGGATAGTGCATTATTGAGGGAAGATTTGGCGTCAAAATATTGAACAAATCCTAAAATGGCAAATCCAGCTAGAACAACAAAGGGAATAATTGAAATTGAAACATTAAATGTGTCTTGTGCTCTTACAAGCCTGACAATTGAATTGCCAATGGGTGGTAATAGCAGAAGTAATATTAGATATTTTGAATTTTTCATTATGTGTCTAACGATTGCGGTCAGTGAGCAGCCTGGGCTTCCACTGAACTTTTTAAAAAACGATTTATTCCAATTACAGAAAAAATTTCAAAAGTGCACCGGCCCTGGCTGTCCACTGGACTGCTGGGTTATGAGCTGGTCACTATAAATAATTGTTTTCTTTCAAAAAATAACAATACACACATTACGATTAAAATCACTTCAATAGATAGCATTATATGTGAAGGCCACAAATTTGTTACAACTCTTATTGCGCCAGGTGTCAATTTTGGGGGAGGGATATCTTTATATTTAAAATATCCATAAATGTGATTAGCACATATCACAAACCGGTAAATAGCATCGATTGCTAATCCGCCAGCAGCCCAATTGAAATAGACTTTTTTCTTAATCATAAATAGCGAAAGGGTAGCACTAAAGATCATAAAAAAAGGTAGAAACACTTTAAATAAAAAATTGGGATTCGCTATCCACATAATTTGATCAGGAAATTTGAAAACATTATTCCTAAGTACTGTATATGCACCAATTAGAATAATGAAAGTCAGTATCAGCTTTTTCATATAATATTTCGAGCTCATAACGCTGCGGGTCAGGGGCGCTTGGAGCGAAGCGGAAAGCGTCACCTGCACCCGGCTTGTTAGCATTTATTTTTAATCATATCATTAATTTTTTCAGCAGCTTCACCAAGTTCCATATCGTAAAATTCTAAGCATTCATCATCGTCAATTGATATATTGAAGGCTTTTTCGATATCACGAAATGGGGGCGTGTCCTCAATTATGTCTGGTGGATTTGTTACGGACCACATACAGCACAATTGTTTTGAAGCCGGTGGATTCTTATAGCGTTTTTTGTATTTCATGAATATCTGATAAAGTTTTTCATAAATCTCTTTTTTTGAATAGCTCATATCTTAAATCACTTATTCATTATTATGCTAACAGTTTCAATAGACGGAAAATTTTCCATCATATAACCCTTATAAAATGGACTTTTTTCCATCTATTATCATATTAACTTTCAAAAGTGGAATAAAACTTATTGTTTTTTCCACCTATCTACATTATTTTTTAATATCATGGAAAATAACGATAAATTCAGGCCGGATCCTAAGCTTCGGCTGATGGATCAGGTTCGACAAGTGCTTCGATACTACCAATACGCTTACACGCCCGAGAAAACGTATTGCGATTGGATTCCTCGATTCATTCGTTATCACAAATGACGGAAGCATCCAAGGGATATGGGCAAGGAAGAAATCG
The DNA here is from genome assembly GCA_024636355.1 of Desulfobacteraceae bacterium. Classification (GTDB taxonomy): domain Bacteria; phylum Desulfobacterota; class Desulfobacteria; order Desulfobacterales; family Desulfosalsimonadaceae; genus JAGXHH01. The sequence goes on from JAGXHH010000071.1 coordinate 3,693, forward strand.
AAGCATTTCTGAGCGATTTGACCGTAAGGTTGAAGTGCTCGATAAGCACCTATCGGCAGGCGTTCAATGTGATTGTTTTTTTGTACAACCGGGTCTTGGATCACCTCATTGTAGGGTTCGTTGCCTCTGTCAAGAGAAAGCGGAAACTCTCGCCGCCGGTTGTTCTCAGCAAGACCGAGATCGCCCGGGTACTGTCGAACATGGGCGGTACACATCAGTTAATGGCAAAACTGCTGTATGGATGCGGCCTTCGCCTGATGGAATGTATCCGGCTGCGCGTCCAGGATATCGATTTCGAACAGTGGAAGCTTTATATACGACAGGCCAAAGGCGGTAAAGACAGGGTCGCCCTTTTGTCCTAATCGCTTCATGGCGAGTTGAAGGGGCATGTTCAGAGGGTCAAGACGCTACAATCGGGTAGGTTGATTTCTGTTCAATATCGATGTTCGTTTGATCGATTGCGCCAGTGAGGTCGGTATTCAGAAAATGTCCGGAAAACTGGATCCCGGCCCTCGCCGGGATGACGATCGACTCAGAATACTACAGTCTGGTTATCCGAAAAACTCCAGTTAAGATTTCTCTCGCAGAGCCGCTGAGGACGCGGAGAATTCCTCTGCGCTCCCAGCGACCTCTGCGAGAGGATATTCGATCTCCGTGCCACCAAAAAGTTAGGATTGCTCATCACTGGAGCGAACCGGATAACCCGATACTACAGTTGTCCTCGTGGATGATTAATTTTACCATTCAATCTTACCAGCAATCGATGTTCGGGCGTTTTTTCCCTTCGCGCTTCACGGGTTCCGGCTGTGAGCGCATGCCGCACATGATCCAGTGCCGAGTTTCCGCCGGGTCGATCACGTTATCGATTTCAAGGCAGGAGGCCATGTTGATGGCTTTGCCATGCTCGTAATGCATGGTCACCAGTTCATCGAACCGGGCCTGGCGTTCGTTTGAATCCTCGATGGCCTCGAGTTCCTTTTTATACCCGAGCCGCACGGCACCTTCCAGCCCCATGCCGCCGAACTCTCCGGTCGGCCAGGAGACGATGAAATCCGTTGTCTGGAAACTGCCGCCTGCCATTGCCATGGCGCCGAGCCCGTACCCCTTGCGCAGTACAATGCTGAAAAACGGGACGCTCGCGTTGACGGCATTGGTGAAAATACGGCTGAAATGGCGAACCTGGGCCAGTTTTTCGGCTTCCGGCCCGACCATGAACCCGGGCGTATCGATAAGGGAGACCAGCGGGATATCGAAGCCGTCGCACAGCTGGATAAACCGCGACACCTTATCGGCACCGTCGGCATCGATGGCGCCGCCCAGATGAAAGGTGCTGTTCGCTATGAGGCCAAAGGGCTGGCCCTCGATCCGGATAAATGCCGTAACGATTCCGACCCCGAATTCCCGGCGCAGTTCCAGGACCGATCCCTTGTCGGCCAGGGTGTTGACGACCTTGCGGATATCATAGGTTCGCCGCCGCCGTTCCGGCATGCAGTCCATCAGCAGTCGCTGATCCTCGCATTCCCAGTTCGGCAGTTTTCCCTGGAAATAGGACAAATACTGCTTTGCTTTGGCAACGGCATCGCTGTCATCTTCGGCAACGATATCGACGACGCCATTGGGCGACTGTACACTGATCGGGCCTACCTCTTCGGGTTTAAACACCCCAAGCCCGCCCCCCTCGATCATGGCGGGACCGGCCATGCCGATATTGGAATTTCGGGTGGCAATAATCACATCACAGCAACCCAGGAGCGCGGCATTGCCGGCAAAGCAGCGGCCGCTCACGATGCCGACGGTCGGGACAAGTCCGCTCAGTTTCGCGAAATGAGAAAATGCCTTGCAGTCGAGTCCGGCGACAAGAATATCCGTCAAGTCCACGTCGCCGGGACGTCCGCCGCCGCCTTCAGCGAAAAGAACGGTCGGGAGTTTCCATTTGTAGGCCAGTTCAAAGATCCGGTCTTTTTTTTTGTGATTAAAATACCCCTGGGTGCCGGCCAGGACGGTGTAGTCATATCCTACTGCCAGGCAGCGGCTCCTGGGTCGTTCAAACAATTGGCTGTTGACGGTGCCGATGAGTGTCACCAGCCCGTCAGCAGGACTTTTTTGAATCAGCTCGTCTTTTGTGAAACGACGGCGCTGCGCGGCTAAAGCAAGTGATCCGTACTCGATGAACTCACTGTCACCGTCCATGAGGTCCGCAATATTTTCCCGGATGGTCCGCTGCCCCGTTTTCCGTCGCCGGGCCACTGCTTCGGGTCTTGCCTTGTCAAGGGTCATCTCCTGGCGGGCAATTGTTTCCGCAAGTTCCGGACGGATTCCATCCGGGTTTGATTCGGTTTTATCGTTCATTTAAACACCCTTTCCTGAGCTGTGGTTACAATTTTTCCTTCAATTTCTCCTTCAGAACTTTTCCGGTTGCCGTCAGGGGAAGCTGATCCACCAGGCGAATTTCAGGAACCTTGTATCCGGCCATATTCTCCTTGCACCAGGTACGCAAGTCAGATTCGCTGACCTGCCCGGCGTCCGCGGGGTTGAGTTGTATAAACGCCACCGGGACCTCACCTTTTTCGGCATCGGTTCGACCGAGCACCGCGCTTCCAGAAATTGCGGGATGTCTTCCGAGCAGGCTTTCGACTTCCGATGGAAACACGCTCATTCCCTTGACCTTCAGCATTTCCTTGCTTCGGCCGAGATAACTCAGAAAACCCCTTTCATCAATTGTGCCGATGTCCCCGGTGTGCAGCCATCCATCGTTTATCTGCATGGCAGTTTCTTTCGGCTTTTTCCAGTAGGCCTTCATCAAAGACGGGGTTTGAACGATAATTTCCCCTTCCTGATTAAACGGCACCGGCTTTCCGGATATGAAATCGACTACCATAAACCGTGTACCCGGCATGGGCAGCCCAACGAACACCGGCCTTGCTTCAAGGTCCCTGTCATCGTTCTGAAAACCGATAGTAAACGTATCCAGCGTGTGGGTTTCCGTCATGCCATAGCTGCTTTCCCGCATCGTGGTACCGGTCAGATCCTTCCAGCGTTTTCGGTATTCCTTGTTAAGCTTTTTGACAAACGATGACACCAGTGTTTCCCGGAGAGATGAAAAATCGGTTGTTCCGGCATTCGGATGTTCCATCAATTCGACCATATTGTCCACCAGGCCATACATGATCGACGCCCGGTACTTTTCAATGGCCTGAAGAACGGCTCCGGCATCCCAGCGGATCATGAGGATTTCGGTAACGCCGCTGAAAATCGGCGCCAGCAGGCCGGCATCCTCGCCGGCAATCCAGAAGACCGGTAGATAGGTCAGCATCACATCGTCGGCACCGGGTTCCCCAAGGGCAAAACTCACGCCGCAGGCGGCTGTGTAAACCATGTCGCGATGGGTGTGCTCGCATCCCTTTGGCATGCCGGTTGTGCCACCGGTATAATTAAGGGCAGCGGTCTCGTCCAGATCGAGCGTCACTTGAGGACAGGGACGGGTCTCATTTTTCAGCGTGTCCATGAAATCAACCGAGCCCGGGCACTCCTGGCGAGGAATCTGCGCCAGGTCGGGAATCGGAAGTGAAGGGTTTTCCGGCAGCCAGTCCGTCAGGCTGGTGGAGAGGATGATATCCAGGCCGGTCTGCTCCCTGGTGGAAGCGACCAGGCCATAGAGCAGATCCAGCGCAACGATGGCCTGGGGGTCGGAGTCCTGGATTTCATAAATGAATTCGGTTTCCTTGAACAGCGGATTGACCGGTACGTGAATGCAGCCCAGTTTCAGGATGCCGTAAAAAGCGATTAGAAACTGGGGGCAGTTCGGCAGGAAAACGGCCACCCGGTCGCCTTTTTCAAGACCGTTGCCGGCAAGGTATGCGGCAAAACGATCGCTGTAGTCATCGAGCTGGCCGAATGTCATTTCCGCACCATAATAAATAACGCAGGCCTTGTCCGGCGTTTCCCGGGCCCACTTGCGAAGATAGCCGGTCATGGGAATCTCGCCGGAGGGGTAAACTAATTTTCGGGAAAGGCCTTCGGGCCAGTTTTCAGCCCAGAGTTTTTCCAACTGTTCAAGATGCGCCGTTCGATCCATATGACCTCCCTCAATTTAGTACGTTATTGCAGAAAATGTGTGGTGACCCGCGTAAAACTAATTTTTGATCCACACACAACAATATGTCGGTTTTAGCGTGGGCTTCTTTTCAGCGAATTGTGCCGGACATTCTAATCGCATAGCCGTCTGATTTCCCCGGGCGGGTGCAGGAGCCTTTTTTGCAGTTTTTTTGTTTGTAACCATTCGGCAAACAAGGACGCTTCGAGTCTCGGGGCGTCCTCGGTATTGATTGGTTGTGCGGGATTCACATCCCGACGCTCGCTTGCACGAGGGGAAACACTTTATCGAACAAAACACCCCGGCCCATAAATCGGGGCTTGTCTGTCGGGTAGGAAACCCGACCTACGGTTCTCGGCATCTTCAACAAACATCGATTACACAGATAAATCAGTAAGCTTGTATTCAAATTTAGCAAGTATTGTGCCATGTGGCTCTATATGAGAAAACGCATTAATTAACAGGAATTTAGAATAGGAGGCTGTTTCTTAAGCCGGCAGTGCTGTCACGAAATATCGTGAACCAACCGCATTTCGTTTGATTTGTAGCGGGGGCGGGAAATGAGGAGAATAAAGCCGGGTTCCCGAGCCGGCGGACTTCAATTGTCGGGCGTCGAGGACTCGCCATGGGACGCGTCCCCGGCAACATAGTGTGCTTTTCTCGAAATATTGAGTTTCTTCATTCGCGAAAACAGGGTGTTGGGATGTATATCGAGAATTTCAGCGGCCCCTCCCGGGCCGGTCACTTTCCCGCCCGTATAGTGAAGCACCCTGAGAATATGGTTTCGTTCATTTGTTTTCAGACTGAAAAGAATTTCATCGGACGGGCGGGCTTCATGTCCGAGTTCCGGGGCCCTGTAGACGTTTCCGCTGCACAGTATGACGCCCCGTTCGATGACATTTTCAAGTTCTCTTACGTTTCCGGGCCATTCATAGTTCAGGAGTTTTTCCATTTCCTGCGAGGGGATCTTATCCAGGGGTTTATTGCATTTGCTGGCATAGAGGTTAAGGAAATAATACGCAAGGAGCGGGATATCTTCCTTTCTGTCCCGCAGCGGGGGAACGGTAATGGGAAATACGTTGAGACGATAATATAAATCGCGGCGATAACGGCCATTTTCGACTTCTTGCTCAAAATTCCGGTTCGTGGCGGCAATCAGGCGGAAGTTGGATTGCAGCGTCTCATGCCCACCGACCCGTTCAAATTCCCTGCTTTGAAGGACCCGCAGGAGTTTTATCTGAACATCTGTTGAAATATCGCCGATCTCGTCAAGAAAAATCGTTCCGCCGTCCGCGAGTTCAAACCGTCCGATCTTCCGTGCCGTCGCCCCGGTAAAAGCCCCTTTTTCGTGACCGAAGAGTTCTGTTGAAATGAGATTTTCCGCAAAGGCGCTGCAATGGACCCGGATAAAGGGTTTATCCGCCCGACAGCTGTGCCGGTGGATCGATCGGGCTACCAGCTCCTTTCCCACGCCGGTCTCGCCCAATATCAGAACGGTCGTGTCCGACCGGGCAACCTGTTCAGCCTGTGCAAATACATTTCGGATGGCCAGGCTTTTTCCGACAAAATCATCAAAATGAATGGTTTCCAGGTATTCTTTCTCGTAATGATCTTTTTCGAGTCGTTTTTGTTCGTACAGCTTCTGTAACGTTTCCCATGCCTCGGCATTGTCCATGGCGATGGCGGCCTGAGCTGCGAAATGGTTGAGTATTTTCAGATCCGACGCTTTAAACGCGCTGCGGAAAAGCCGGTTGTCGTGATATAAAACGCCGGTCCGCCGGTTGCGAATGGTGAGCGGCACGCAAATGCATGACTGAATGCCGCTGCCATTCGCCGCACGGGTGGAATGGCGAACCTCGAGTTCCTTGATGCATTCCTTGCCGGTCCGTGCGGTTTCCCGGATAAGATCCATGGCCTCGTGAAAATCGGGGGAGCCGACATCTTCCGCCGTCAGATTTTTGGCTGCCCGCAATACGATTTTTTCAGGATCGCTGTTTTCCAAGACGAATATGGCCCCCCGCTCGGCACCGGTAATCCTGTTGATGGTGCAGATGATGCGTTTGGAAAGCTCCCGGTAATCCCGGATGGTCGTCAATTCCTGGCTTAAGCCCAGTATTTCATCGAGAAGTTTGTCCCCGGAGCACAAATCACGGACAAGCGGCCGAATGTCATCGGGAACAAGGGCCTCATTAAACGCATAGAGTGCCCGGGCCGCCGGTTCGGCATACGCCACTGCCTTTTCCGTATTGCCCAGCCGAATGTATTCCCTGGCCATTTCCATTTTCGTGTTGGCCAATTCAACCTGGTGGCCACATGTTTCAAGGCTTGAAATGGATCGTTCAAGGAGTTGAAGAATATCTTTCACCGGAGATCCGGCATTTCGCAGCCGAATCGCTTTATGGCGAAAGGCAACGCCCTCCATGAGCAGATTGCCGCTTTCAATCGAATACCGTATCTCGTCGTCTAAGGACAGGCCCTCTATCGGCGGAAGATCGCCCTCGTCCATGGCCTGGCAGATCAGCAGCATAATGGCGGAGTACTTGACGGTCATCTGGGATTCCCGGCTGACCGTCAAATACTCCCGAAGGCAGGAAACAGCCTGTTTGTTATCGCCCGCCTTGTGATACGCATAGCAGAGCAATGCCAGCCCGCCCAGGCGGGCATAGATGCTTTTGCTTTTCTCTATTTCCCCCCACGAATCCTTGATGCACTGAATGGCGTCTTCCTGGCGGTGAAGCTCCAGGAGAAGGTACCCCAGCGACACTCCCGCCAGCCCGGCAATCGAATGATTGCCTATGGCGCTGCCGTGGGTCCGTATGGCATGGAGCATTCCAAAAGCCTGGGAATACAGGCCGGTGTGGCCGAGGCAAACGCCCGCGGTAAGCGCTGCAAGGAGCGGCAATCGGCCTTTCGGGAACTGATCTTCCACGTCGGGTACCAGGGTTTCATAAATGTGAACCACTTCCCGATAATTGCCGGACCAGTAATGAAAAAACATGCCGAAGATCGTGAGCGATTTTTCCATCGAGGGGTCGCCCGTGGCACGGTTCATTTCCCAGCCCTGTTTAAAGTGGGTCAGTGCGGGCTGGTAGCGGGAGCATAGCCATTCGCTCTTGCCCAGGTGCATTTTGAGAAAACCGATGGAACCCTTGTCACCGATCGATTCGGTAAGACTTATCGCTTCTTCGAGGATGGCGATCACGCGGTTCGGATTGTCACTGTCAGTGGAAACCTTGGCGTATTCAAGCGTTGCCTGGATGAACAGTCGATCCGCCGCATCACCCGTTAGTTTTCGCAAATCATCGATGGCTTTGTCGTAGTAGAGCCGGGCTTCCTCGTCTTTATATTCACGCCGATGGATATTCCCACTTTCGATCAGGATACGGCAGCCGTCATGATTGTTGGAAATGTGCAACAGGTGGTGCGCAATCCGTCTTGCTTTACCCGAGCCGTCTTCAATGCTTTTCCGGAGAATACCGGCGATCTTGCGGTGAAGGGCTTCTTTTTGGCTGGAAGAGGGGAGATCCCGGAGTTTTGCCTGTTCGCCGCAATCGATAAATGCAAAATCAGACAGGCTGCCACGGGAGATCCAGTTCCGTGTCACACCGAGTTCCAGGGCTGCAAAAATGGTCGATGCTTTCTCTCCTGTCAGTTCCTGCAGCCAGTCGATGTTGAATTCACCGTTAAAGAACGCCGCAAGCATGAAAACCTGCTGGAATTTTTCATTTTCCATTTCAGTAAGTGACGCTTTAGGCATGATCCGGCTCGCAAAATTATTTTAGTATTTCAGTATTTTATTATCTCCGGTTATTTTGGAATACCATAACGCCTTAATTGATAAAATGAAAAGGCATTTTTCGGTGGTTGAGGAATGGCAGAATATCAGGGCCGCGAGTCGTTTCACCCCGAGGCCAGCCGGTGCGCCTGCCGGGTGGTTTCCGGCAGGCGGTATTTTGTAACGCAGGCCATGACATAGGCTACGGCGCTTTCCAGGCCGATATTGTGCCCGGTCGATATGAATAGGGGTTTGACACCGGTGCGGGTGCGCAGGACCGCCCCGATGGTCTCGCCGTGATGGGTCAGCGGCACGTGGCGTCCCTTTTCGAGGGGGATCGGCGGGTGTTCGCCCACCAGGCGGGTTTTGGCCACGCCGATGGCCGGGATTCCGGTGAGCACGCCGATGTGGCTGGCAATCCCGAATCTCCGCGGATGGGCTATTCCCTGGCCGTCGCAGAGCAGCAGGTCCGGGAGCTGCTCGAGGGCATCCAGGGCGGCAAGCAGCGCGGGTGCTTCGCGGAATGACAGCAGGCCCGGCACATAGGGAAAAGTGGTTGCTTGCCGGATGATCCGGTATTCGTGCAGGGCGAGTTCCGGAAAGGTCAGCACGACGACTGCGGCACGGGTGATGCGGGTTTTATCCTCGAAGCCGACGTCGGCGCCGCCGACATAGCGCACCGTTTCAAACCGGTCGGATAGAACGACCCGATGCCGCAGCCGGTTCTGGATGTCCCGGACCTCTGCCGGGGAGACGTTCCATGGGTGGGCGCTGGAAATGGCATTTTTTTTAACGGGCATTGACTGATTACCGATTCATTTGAAGATTGATGGCCTGGTAAAAAGATTCCGACTCAGCTGCTCTGCGTTTTTGCGGGAATGAACTTTCCCTGCTTCTTAGCTTTTCTCGTTGTCAGTGAAGCGATAGCGAAATGGTTGTCGTTGTCGTTATCGTAATCGAGAAGCGGCGATTACGATTACGACAACGAATCCCAACCCGAAATAGCGAGTTCCTTGGAAGTCCGTTTTAGCCACAGTGAGCACAACGCAGCCATTGGCCGCAAGCAAACTATATTAAAAACTCAGAGACAATGCGAACAGCGGTTTGATATGCATGAAGACCATGCAGGCTTTTAATACAGTGCCGGGAATTTGAAAATGAATTGTAAATCCGCTTCAAGGAATATACATTATATTTATTTTGTAAACCGTAAGCTACCCGAGGGAATATGCCTGTTAAAGCACAATTAAATACCATCATCGATGCGGCGGTTGAACGGCTTGACGAAACGACGGTGAGAATCTGCTGGGAGACCGCCGACCGGTACCTTCCGGTCAGTGTGTTTCAGGGCGGGACACCGGCTGATATAAACCGGAAAACACCGGTAGCGGTTTCTGAGGACGGATGCGTGGAGATCGCCGGGTTGGCAAACGGCAAACGGCAGTATTTCGAGTTGTCCGCCAACGGCGACCGGATGCTGGTTGCCGAGCGGCGGATAAAACTCGATGGGGCGGTTAATTTTCGGGATCTCGGCGGCTACCCGACGAAAGACGGGTTCCGGGTAAAATGGGGCCGAATCTACCGCGCCGACGGCCTGGCGCGCCTGTCTGATCCGGACATGCGTTTACTGAAGCAGATGAACATCCGGCGGGTCTTCGATTTTCGAACGGGAAGTGAAATACAGGAGGCGCCGGATCGTCTCCCAGAAGACGGGTCAATGCACTATTTTCATCTGCCGGTGATCCATGGGCAGTTCGATTTCGTGAAGGCGATCCAACTTCTCAAGCAAGGGGATTCAAGCTGGCTGACCCCGGATTTCATGGTAAACGGCTACATCAACAATCTCGAGGCGTTTTCCGAAAGCTGGGCCACGGTCATTCACCATTTGATCGAGACCGAATCGAATCCCCTGGTATTTCACTGCACCGGGGGAAAGGACCGTACCGGCACGTGTGCCGCACTGATCCTGCTCGCTCTCGGGGTACCCGAGGAAACCGTTATCGACGATCACCAGTTATCGAATATCTATATAGCGGAGCTGCTGCCGAAATTCTACGAAATGATGTCGGGATACGATGTCGATCCGGACAAGCTGTTTCCCTACCTGACAGCCCCCCGGGAGTGCATCGTATCGGTGATCGACTATATCGAGGAGCGCTATGGATCGGCGGCCGAGTATCTCATCCGCAAGACCTCGGTCACGCCGGAAATCATAGAAAATCTGAGGGATCAGTTGTTGGAATAGGGCAGCATTTGCAGAAGGGTGGAAACGGGGCGTTTACTGATCTTCCACCGCCGTCAACGAGATATCGTCGATCCAGACCGTCCCCTTGGTCATCATGATGTCCAGGTTGATCGATTCCACATCATCCGGTGCCGTGACTATGAGGTTCAGTTGTCTCCAGTCGTTTGCGCCTTTCATATAGGCCATCAGGTCAATGGTGGGTACCGGTCGGACCCGGGTCGGCTGGAAATTGAGGCGAACGGCCGGGGTGACAAAAAACTGGTTGTAATCCAGGTTTTTCGCCTTCATCCAGAGGGAAAGATTGTAGCTTTTACCGGGGAGGGCCTTTTTAATGGTACCGGCATCCGGGAAGATCATGACCCGTCCACCGGGCTGGGCGATGTCTATTTTGAAAGAATACGTACCGCTGTGCGCCATGGTATTATCCAGGGCGATTTCGGCGTTTGTTTCCCTTGCTGTATTAACTTGCCAGCCCGCAGGCTGCTTCGGATCTGTTCCGATCGTTTCAAATCCCCCATTTACAACCAGATTTCCCCCCCAGCAGCTTCCGGAAAGAAATACGGCGAAAAGACCCGTTAAAACGATCGCGGTAACAAGGGATTGCTTCATATATTCCCATCCTTTTTCAGTCTGATATTGGGTCTTACAACCAAACAGCTTGCCATTGAGTAAACCAGTTATTTCTTAAAAAGCAAGCGAAAAATAGAAATGACGGGGGTTGCGGACATGGACGGGCATGGACGTACCCGGGCGGCGGAAGCGGCTGGAACACCGGTTTGAGAGGACGCAAAAGACGGGCAGCCGTGCAGTTGCATTGAGACAGAATCGGTGTTTACAGCGGCATGGATGCATATTGCTTGATTAACTCGGGCCATGTTGGTAACCATATGATTTCGATGAGCGAAGAGTGTGGTGTTGTAGTTCATTTATAAAGAGCGGCAGTACGTATCAAAGCGCAAAGGAGTCGGAGATGAAATGCCAAAAATGCTGGTATGGTCTATTTATTTGCATAATCCTGATGTTTTCGGCAACCGGATGTACGAAAGAACAGAAAACCGCTAACATTAAAATTACGGACCGGGAACTGGTTCTACGGCAGGATTCGCCCAATTCATTCGTGCTCGACGTCTCGGGCAAAGTCAGGAACGTGGGCGAAACCGACGTGAAACGGCTCGTCATTACCGGATACTGCCGCTCCTGTCAGGAAATATTCGTTAACGGGAAGTGGTTCATCAGTGAATATGAGAAAACCGACGAACAAAAAGATGTTATCAGTTACCTGGCCCCGGGAAATGAAAACGAGTTCCGGTTCAAAGGCGTTGCCTTCTATTTTACTCAAACGGGGGAAAAGCCGGAAACGCTTCCGGAAAATGTTGAAATAGTTATAGAATCCTATGAAGTAGTCGAATAGTTTCCAAGCGCCGCCTGTTCTGCAAATCAGGCCCGAGCGCTTACGAAAATTTGCAGGAATTGGGAATGGGCCCGTATACACGCAGAAAGTCGCAATTGCCCTTAGTTGCGCCGCTTCAGGACTTGATTGAAAATCGATAGTCTGATATGTCATTAGTAAATCGAACAAAAAGCCAATAACGTCTGGGGGCGGACAAACTCCCGGTCTGCGGCGTCACTTTCAAAATTATTAGGAGGAGAAAGCATGAAACCGTATGTCCGTCTGGCATTCCTGATCGTCTGCCTGGTTCTGCCGGGTTTCATTTCCGGACTTTCCGGATGCAGCAAGGAAAAGAAAAGTGCGGTGCTTGAATTTACGGACAGCGAATTTATCCTCCGCCAGGATACGGGCCATTCCTATGTGATCGATGCAAAAGGCAGCATAAAAAACGTCGGTGAGGTCGATGTAAAAAACCTTGTGGTCACCGCCTATTGCAGGTCTTGCGGCGAAGTGCTGATCAATGGGAAGTGGTTTATCAGCGATTATGAAAAAACGCCTGATCAAAAAGACACGATCAGCTACCTGGCAGTCGGTGGTAAAGAGGAGTTCAAGTTCAAAGGCGTGGCCTTCTACATGGACCAAAGCGGCAGAACTCCGGAAAGCCTCCCCGAAAACATGGAATTCTCCGTCGAATCCTACGAGGTCGTCGAATAATCCCCGGCAAATATCTTCTCGCAGAGGGCGCTGGGAGCGCAGAGGAATTCTCAGCGTCCTCAGCGGCTTTGCGAGAGAAATTATTAACTGGAGTTTACCGGATAACCTGATTAAAGAATTATAAAAGCGGGGTGCAGGAAGGTCTTTCTTCCCTGCACCCCGCTTTATTTTGAATCTTGCCCGGAAACCAGATCTGCTGGTTCGATGTCCCATCAAAGCGCTGGATTGCGGCCTCCGCCGCAATGACGTAAACGGCCGGGGGGAGCGTTTCCTGGTGATTATGCGTGTTTCAGCCCCGGTTTTTCGATTCTACCAGCCGAATGATCACCGGCACCCCGAGATTTTCTCTTAACCGGTTTTCCGATTCCCGCAGCACCCGTTCGAGTCCCTTGATTTCATCCGAAAATATCGAATCATTTACCGGCAGGAGCACCTCGAGAATTTTGCG
>JAGXHH010000072.1 GCA_024636355.1 Desulfobacteraceae bacterium
AGATTCAACAGGCAACAACCCATATGGATCGGGGCGGTGCCCAAAAGGCCATGAAGGTCGTGGTCATGGAATGCGGCATTAAAAAAAAGTCTCCATTCACTCCCTTCGCCACAGTTTTGCCACGCATCTTCTCGAACGCGGCCTGAGCCTTCGCCACATCCAGGCACTGCTCGGCCACGCCAGTCCGAATACAACCGCACGTTATGCCCACCTGACCGATATCACGGAAAAAGACAGCCTGATCACCATTAATGAACTGATCAACACCCTTCATGTCGATTTAAGGAAGGTGTGATCATGGAACTGTCCTCTATTGTCAATCAATATCATGAAGCATTTATTATCAAATATGCGAATTCCGTGTTACCAGGCCATCTCAAGGCGATAAATGCGATTTGCAGTTGCCGCACCCCGGCTTCCGGAGAACTCTATGTACAGTGTCCCGAGTGTAATCATGCGGAGTGGCGGCCTTTATCCTGTGGTCACCGCAGCTGTCCAAAGTGTCAGAACCATGAAGCCACCCAGTGGATTGACCGGCAACAGGAAAAAATATTACCGGTTTCCTATTTTCTGGCCACGTTTACATTGCCTTATGAACTACGATCATTGGCCTGGCGCCATCAGAGAATAGCGTTTTCCATTCTTTTCCTTTGTGTTGCCGGCACCCTGAAGGATTTTGGATTGAATCCCAAAAATCTGGGAGCGGAAATCGGCATGACCATGGTATTGCACACGCACAACAGGCGACTGGATTTTCATCCGCATGTGCATGCCGTGGTGCCGGGCGGCGGTGTTGATCTACGAAAACGCCAATGGAAAAAGATAAAAGGAAAATACCTTTTTAATGAATTTGCCATGGCCAAGGTCTTCCGTGCCCGTTTTCTGGCAGCTTTAAAAAATGCGGGACATTCCCTCCCCGAAAACATCCCCCCCAAATGGGTGGTTGATTGCAAGCATGTCGGCAACGGAATAACCGCCCTGAAATACTTATCCAGATATTTATATCGGGGGGTGATCAGTGAAAAAAATATCGTTTCCAATCAAAACGGTCGGGTCACCTTCAAGTATTTTGAAAGCAAGACCGGCAATACACGCTATCGGACCCTTAAAGGCGAGGATTTTTTGCATTTGATCCTGCAGCATGTGCTGCCCAAAGGATTCCGGAGGGTCAGGGACTATGGGTTTCTTCACGGCAATGCAAGAAAACTGCTGTCCCTGATCCAATTGATTTTGCATGTCTTTGTAAAAAATATCGAATGCCGCCTGAGGCCGACGTTTAAATGCCCTCGATGCAAAACACCCATGATAATTGTGGGATTTGGGCGACCTGTACAAAGACCCGGATAGCTGATTCCTCAGGCAATAATCAGCAGTGCATTCAAAAACAGGAGGGCTGAACGTTTATGACATAGGTGTTTTTTTAAAGCCTGTTTACAGGCTAATGGATTCGTATGCCCTGCGAAAATGACACATCCCGAAAACACACTTCATTCCCCCTCTTCAAAAAAAGATATTTTCTTATATTGAGTCATCAAGATCGGGCTTGTTCAACCTTCGGATAAGATCGTGGTTCGCTCCGCTCTCACGATCTATCCTTGTTCGTTCTGTATCGCTGTTATTTTAGTTTGCTTGGCGTCGCCGCCAGAACCGGAATATTGTAATGGCAAAGGGCAACACTGCAAATACCAACACGGCCCTGTTCTGCATCTATGGTTTTCCCTCGCCGCCGATACCCCCTCCCCAGTAAAACCACCAGAATGCATAAGCTAAGATGGCTTGAATTGCGAAAAAAACAAATGCCAGCGCGAGAAATCGTCTTGGCAATAAAGCAATTAACATCGAAATCCAAATTGGCGATCCGAAGATGAATACAACCACAAAAAGGAGAATCAGTATCTTCACTATTCAGATTCCGAATGAACATTGGAAATGAGGCGCGTGGATTAGCGCGCTGCCTCCGGCTCCTTGTTTTGTGATTTATTTTTCATAAGTGCTCTGACTTGGCCAGCAGCGCATCCGACTGCCGGCATGAATCCGAGGGTGCAGAACTCAAGAACCTGTCTTCCGGAAAAAGGTTCAGCGATACCGCCTTGCCAAAGCGCAAGACAGGCAAGGCCAAAAGGCGGGACGGACAGAACACAGCAAATGATCCGGGCGAACCAATTCCTGACGAGTGCCCCACACAAAGAAAGGACAATTAGCCCAACAATAATTGCTGGTGGAACCAGTTCCATTTCCTATCCCCCCTACATAACGTATTGCTCACCAGAGAGGGCAGCTCTTTGGCCCGAATCTGGTGAAGCAAAAGGTTATATGATCAATTTATTCCTTATTTACCTTGTCTCGATCCTCGTACAATATGAAAAACGGTGGTTCACTTGGGCAATAAATTATTTTCTTCAATTTTTCCAATTCAACAGTCGCAGCTTTGACTTTCCGAGCTACTTCCTTATGGCTTTTAGGCGCATAATCAAGATATAGTCTTTTCATTAATTCGGAAAACCATATGACATCTAATGGTTGCATTGTCGGATTATCTTTGAATGGATCACCAACAAAATAATCCCTGCTTTTCCTATGTTTCTTTATAATTTCATAAATCTGATTCGCCAGTTCATCCATAAGATCTGCTCATATAACGATTGAGCTGAATTGCGCGGCCTATGATCTATAAAAAAAACCCGCTCAGTTCCCCGCGTCAATTCGGGCGACTGGTTATGTTTTCAGCATTGAAGCCAATCTAAAAAGTCTCCACCTTTTTTATTAAAACCCCACACTATTCAAAACTATATTGGGTTGTAGCTGTGTCCGATCCCCTTTTGATTTTCAGTTTGAATGAAGAAGCTGTTTCAAGGATTTTATAAAGCTTGAAACTGTCTTCAAAGGACTTAATGGGTTTTCCATTATAATCGAGGATGATATCGCCGTCTTTTAACTCCATTTGGTGAAATAAGGACTCAGGTTGGATGTTGCTGACAACCACGCCATCGGTTTGGCCATTGCTAAAGTGGGGGCGCAACTTTGCGCTGAAATGACGCATTTCGCGTTTCACATGCGATGAATCAAGAGTAATTTTCTGGGGTAATCTGAATGCGGTTTCATTCTCCAAATAATCGCATGGGGAACCAAAATTGTTTTTCAACTTATTTTCACAGTCATTCAAGTACTCTATTATAGATGTTATCGTTTTTTCTGCTTCATCAAGCTTTTTTAAAACCGTTTTGTTATCAATTCGGTCATAATTTGAAAAAATCTGCTCCTTATAATTATGAATTCTGCCGACCGGACTTCTAAAAGTTAAAAAATAATAGAACACTTTCTTATTTGATTTGTCTTTAAAATCTTCAAGGTGAGAATTAATAAACAGACCGAGAAAAATGTTATAGAAGTAAAGTTGTTCCGATATTTCGTTGAGCATCAATATAGCATTAAAAACAACATCTGGCATTTCCTCTCTGGTTTCATATTCGGCAGCAAGCATATAGGCTTGATCGAAAATTGCAGATTGCAGTTTTTCGCCTTTTTCTTCGGAGATTCTTTCCAGTTTTTTTAAAGTTTTGATTTTTTGATCTACCTTACCCATTAATGAAGAATCCCTTGCCTCAGCACAATTAATAGCAAACGTTAAAAAGAGAAAAGAAAGAAGTATGAACGCGATTTTTCTTTTTTGCATGAGACCTCTTTTTTTGATCAATTGAATCATAAAACATAACGATGAGCTGAATTGCGCGGCCAAGGACCTTGGAAAAAAAGCCGCTCTGTTTCCCGCGTCAATTCAAGCGATTTGTTCGCCTTCTTCTGTGTTTACATAACGTCCCAGCATATTTAGAAATATTCCAAAAATTAAATAAACTCCACCAAGTACGGAAAGAATGGTCGGCAATCCCCAGAGACTGAAGAAAGAATAAGAGGGGGGATTTGACCCTGAAGAAGCGTGTATAGTGTGCTTTACACCCGAGGAATCTGTGAATGTGTAGGACGGATAGTAGTAAGTGTTTCCGTCAGAAACACTCTCTCTTAAATGAATAACTTTTCCTTTTGTCTTTACGGCCTGATCAACGAATGACTTGGAACTCCAATAAGCAAAGCCCGCTCCAATTAACAGAATTACACTGGAAACAATGAGAAATATGCCAACAGGCTTTATATATCGAGCAAGTCTGAAATTTTTTGAACATATTTTCAATCCATCAACATCTCGAAACTCCCCAGAAAACCGATAACCGGGTCGGACCAAATCAAGCCATTGAATTATCATTAAATGTCATTATCCGATAGGTATTTTCGACCTTTAAATCATCAATTTCGACGTTAGAATTGGCCTTGTAAGGTGACTGCATCTCCCGGAGTTCGCAAGTGGATTCCGAATCCGTCACTTCTCGGCCAAGTGCTCTGGCCCCAAGCTGTTCTTTTGTCTGTTCCACAAAATGACGGCCTCCCACGGCGACACTTTCTGTCCATTTTCGTTCACGGGCAATGATTCGGTTTTTAATCGATTCGTCAATCCATTTTCTGTGGGTTTCCTGATGGTCACTCATCTTTTTGAAACCAAGCAACTCCCGTAGGCCGTCGAGATCAATAATTCTGTATCGGTCGCGGGGCGATTGTATTTCATGGTATCCGCAAAATTCCCATTCGGAAGGATGCTTCACAGCCCCGGCACGAACCATGTTGAGGTCAATATACACGAGACATCGATGCAGGTGTTCACCCGTTTCCACGGCCGTCGCGTGATATCGGTCTTCCCAGAAAGCACCTTTGCGTCTTTTTCTCTGGTTAAACTCCTGGGCGGTTCTTCCCGCGATCAACTGAATCGATTTCGGAATCGTCTCTCGCCCGCCGTTATCCCGGACAAGCAGATGGACATGATTTGCCGTGACCATGTAATTTAATACACTCAATCCGTAACGCTTCCGTGCTTCAAAAAGCCAGGCCATCCACTTCCGCCTGTCTCTTGCAAATTTCAGAAGAAATTCTTTCTTGTGCGATCGGTGGGTAATGTGCCACACATAACCCGGCAAAAAATGTCTGTTCGCCCTCGGCAATAGAAATTCCTTAAAAGTTCATTTTCGGGGTGAAAATTGTCATCCTAAGTCCTTAAAGACTGGATGATTATTATATTTTGTGTATGATTTAAGTAATATAGCATGGTCCGACCCGTGTTTACAACCGCCGTTTCCTGCAATATGGATCAGGTTTTTATGGCTGCACAGCTTGCAGTCGGCCACGTAGATAAAATCTTCTTTCCCCAATAAGGCGCGCAGTCCGTTCCAGTTCGGTATATGCGTGACATCGTCAGTTGTATTGCCGTCAAAAAGCTTATAGCTGAGCGGGACATGCCCGTCCGCTGTGATATTCAACCCGAATACGACCTGCTTGCAGTCAGGCCGAAAATCCTTGTTGTGACCATGCTTGAGTTTGACAGCCTCCGGATCAGGGATGTCGTATTTACCGATAAACGTTACACTGGTGCTATCATTGTGTATTTCATCGGTAAGCAGGTTATGAACAGCAATGGCGTTACCGGAGACCTCGGTCATGATCGAATGATGGTCTGCTTGAAAAAGTGCCGAAAGTGCTCTGGCGAGTCGATCATCATTAAAAAGACTCGCCTTTACCGGGTCTTGGCCAAGACCGTCGGAATATTTGGCCAGCCATTCGCAAACCTTGTATAGCGGCTTGTTTTCGCATATGATATTTGCCGTCAATATGCAGAGGCTTTCGGCATGCTCCGCCAGGCAGTCCGGGGCTGCTGGAACATATTTTGTAAAGAGATTAAGCAGGTCAAGTTCATCCATGAAGTGCTTGACCAACGGCAATACATCGACTTGGCTGTACCGTGTTTCAAATTGCTCCATAAGACCCCCTAATATCGTGTTTATGGGGTGTTATAAAGCAGGCTAACAAAAAAGTCTAGATTTTTTATTCACTTTAATTGCAAGCACTTAAACGTAATTTGATCGCCTCTGCGGAAATTAAAATTTATTTTTCATAGTGCGAAATGTAAGTTCTAAGTCCTGAAAGGCTGGATGATTATAACATTTTGTGTATGATTTAAGCAATATAGCATGTTGGTTATTTTAGTCACCTGTCATGCCCCGGTTTTTCAGCCTGCTTGAGATGAGCATGAATAGAGCTCAAATAAAAAATCGCAACCGCCATTAAACCAAAACACAACCCAAAAACCGTCCAAATCCATATTTTTAACTTTGCTTTTCCGGACTCAATATAAAGCCAGATGGAACTTCCAATATTGACAATAGAAAAAAGGATAAAAGATATGTAATGCCCAAGAATTCTTTGTGCTGAGGTTGGTCCCTCTGCTCCCTGATTTAAGACGAAATAAAGATCCTTCAGAAAAGCACCAAACCTCGAAATAAGAAGGAATAGAATGACCACAATTATGATTTTTTCAATCTGTTTCATATATTCATGGCTGAAAAAAAATAACGTCTCAAGCCAATGGTAGCCAGGGCTTCCACCAGTTTAGTTAAAATTTTGGTAGTTCAAATTTCCCCGACTTTTCAAAACCCGAATGCCCTGGCTGTCCACTTGAGCTTGATGGTTATGCGCTGAAAACCCCCATGTAGCCAACAAGCGCCGTGATAGAAAAAGGAAGCAACACAGAAAATCCAAACCCGAAATTATAAGTAACCTTTCGATACAATAAAATATTTTTGGGATTTATAATTCTTTCGGATAATGGTCCCATGAAATAAAAAATATTCGCAATCCCCATAGCGATAAGATAGCCGACAGCCTGAATCAGTATAGTAAAAAGTGTAATTTCCGCATCCGGTATTTTAGCTTTGAAGCTGAATACTATTGTTGCATAAACAATAAAAGCAAGAATACCGGCAACAACAAGACCGAGATTATATTTTAAGCGGCGCTGACTCCACCATTCTGATGTTGATAAATTTTCTATTTCTTTCTCCATAGGTGGCGCATAACGCCCGGCATGTGGCGCGGCGGCCTTTTGCCGTCGCCCACAATGCCGTGGTTATATGTTTTAAGGACAATATATTCGTTTTTGATATTTTTATTTTTGTAACGATTCCGCGCAATTCAAACAAACAGTGGCTAATTTATTAATTTTTGCTCCGCAATTTGGACAAATTTTTAAATCTTGCGATGCGAATTGATTTTTTATGTCTCTCCAATCCTTCCAGCCTTTTGTTTCTACAAAATACCACACTGTAAGAATACAAATTGTCACTGAGAATGTAAAAACCAAGGCTAAGATAAATTGAAAAGGATCTTCAGAATAATGCAGAGGATGAACTCCCCCTCTGACAAGAGCAATTCTTCCACGAACTATCCAATAAATGACATGAAACCAAAGATATAGAATTATAAATAGAAAAGGCAATCGGTGCTTTTTTTGATAATTTTTGTAATCGAGAATAAAGACCAACGCTACAAATAAAATCAAAAAACCGAAAGTGACATATAAATACCACATAACTGATTATCTTTTCATATAACGCCGCTAATTAGCGGCGCGGCTTTTTGCGTCCGCAGAATTAGCTTTGTTATGAGTTTTCATCATTATTTCAGCTTTACGCTCAAGATCTATTTTCGCTTCATACATATGAATCATAAGAGATTCTAAAAGATCGATTGCTAAGCTTAAACTCTGCTTATCGCAAGCTTTTAGTCTATGCGCTGCATCATCTCCGACAAATTTTATTCCCTTAAGACCGTCAATAATGCTAAATGGGATGTTGGAAACCTCTTTAAGCTTGTCTATCTTTTTAGCTAATCCCCAAGCATCTTGATCATTAATCCCCTCAAGCACACAAATTCCCTCGAGTAATGCCCGTACTCCCATAGCTGTAACAATTCCAAGCCCTTGTTGAAAAGCTGATATTATTTCTTTGTACGTTTCATTTAGTTTTTTATCTACATGATGAAATTTTTTAATTTCTCTTTCACCTAGATTCTTTCTTTTGGGGTGGTAATTGTAGGAATAAATGTTATCTCCATTTTGATCACGCATTCCAGCAGAAGTCCATTTCTCCTCTAAAGTAGCAGTATCACAACCTCTACAGACAAGAAATCGATATTCTGTTTCCTCATAGTAACCAAGGAACTTCTGTCCATGATCTTCATACTCTTCGTAATATGACTGATCATGAGTTGATTTAATATCGTGATTGGTCTCACCTTTGCAAGTGTTGCAGTATATTTTCGTTCGATCAGTCATTTCGCTCCCCATGACTCATAACGCTAAGCATGAGGGGCTGGGAAAAGCGGGGCAACCGAAGGGCGCGCCGCTTTTCCCAGTCCCTCTCCATGCTTTTGTTCGGTTAAATTGTTATCTATGCCTTTCAATTTCTTTTTGGGAGATAGTGAAATCCCCAACCTTCAGAGATATACCGTCATGTGTAATTTCCCCAAACTCCTGTATAGTTTGTTCTGGGGAATCAACGATACCAAGTGTGCCAAGATCACGCCAGTAGGAGTTACCTCTGCCTATCCAAATTCTTCCTTTTACGGAATATTTCTCATTCTCAGGTTCATAATAAATTTGCACACCATAAAACCCTTTGCCATATTTTCCATCAATCCATTTCATAGCAACAAGGTTGTCGAGGTTATAATTTATCTGAGGCCTAAAAATAAACCAGCCTAAAGAAAGGCCAAATATAAATGAAATTATTACTATTGATGTTACAAATTTTTTCATTATTGGAAACCGAACAATTGAGTTGTGGGGCGCGGCCTCAGTGCCGGCATAAGGAATGAGATGCCCCGCGTCCCCACAAACGAAAGGTTAGGAATTTTTAGTATAAATCAGTATATTCACTAAACGTTCACTGTGATTAGTGATGTTCAGATGAAGTGTATCTGGCGGGGGATCGACTTGAAATATGTTTTTTAATATGCTGGGAGTTATCTTCATTCCCATACCAAACACACTTCCGAAAAGAAATTTACCGTCATGCAAACTGACCTGAATATATTTTTTAGTTCGATATTCTCTAAATTCATGGTTGTTAGCATCCGTTCTGAAGCCGATAAAAAGATCATCGTAATCTTCGAAAAGGACTTCTGTTGATTCACCGGCTGGGATAGAAGTTTGCTTTACTAAAACTTCTTCAGGTGATAGCTGCAATTCGTTTCTGACATAAATATTGTATTTGCCTTTTGATGTTTGCTGTCGAGGATACAACAAATATGCTGCTGTTGTCACTAATGCTAATAATGCTATAATGATTACTGTTGCGTGTCTTTTTCTCATATGGTTCCTAACGTTAAGCTGAGTGGTGCGCCCATAAACTTGCCGCGTCAGCGCCACCGCGTTTTTCGCATCCACTCAAGCGTCATGTTCGACTTTATCTTTCTTTTCGGTCAGTTGAGCAAGTCTTGATTGTTGTGTATTGATGTCTTTTTCAAGATGCTGGATTGACATTTTAAGCCCTCCCAGCATTTTTTCTAAGCGAACATCATCCATTTTTTCTAGCGGTTTGAGGTCCCTGATCCACTCTTCACTTTCAATTTTTATATTCTTTATAATTTTGAACGATTCCAGTACGTTTTCCAACTCACCTTTATCAATTTTGCTTTCTTGACTTTTTCCCAAAGCTGAGAGCATTTTCTGTGAAATTAATGTTTCCAATTTATTCAGCTTGATATTCCTAATTGCCATACATTCAAGAACTTGAGTTAACTTCTCAGCCCTAATTAGCCGTTGGCTTTTAAAATGCTGCTTTATACTAAGAATAAGACTTGCCGTGGCGACTATAACTGCGGCAAAGGCGAGATAATCTGAAAAGGTTAATGCCTCTAACATTTTTTTTTATTCCTTCTGTCGAACATATAAATTATTTGACATGAAACTTTTTAACGGGTGGAGTTTTGCTTTATTTCTATAAGCACCTATAATCTTGACAATATAAAGTCAAGCATCATATTATTACGCATTCTAAAAAGACTGCAAAGCTTCTTTATTACCAACGAACCATACGCAAATAATATCGATGTATTAGCCTGATATTCGGCTTCATTAATGTATTTGACATGCTGTTTTTTGCTCCAAATACGCGTATTATATTGCATGCAACATAATACCGGAGGCGAATTATTTATGTCTATTATGGAAGAATTTTCTCTATATCTATCAAGGAAACGCCTCGCTTCGGAACGACAGATTCCTTTTTTTGTCCGATGGGTAGAAAAATGTTATGCGAAAACAGGAAAACCTCTCGGCGGGAATATCGCTTCTGAAGAAGTGGAAACCTTCCTTAAAACGCTCTCGCACCTCAAGGAAGAGTGGCAGGTCGACCAGGCCAGCCAGGCACTGAGGCTTTTTACCTATTTTCAATCCTCCAAGACCCCGAAACAGGCTGGAAAAGATGCGGACGAAGACTGGCGGAATGCTGCGGAAAAGATGGTGAGCATACTGCGCCTGAAGCACCGGGCATTGAATACCGAAAGAACCTACATGAACTGGTTGCGATCGTTTTACCGCCATACCGGTGGAACTCACCCTGAGCATCTGAAAATCGATCATATTAAAGAGTTTCTGAGCCATTTGGCAGTCGATCGGCATGTCGCCGCATCCACCCAGAATCAGGCCTTCAATGCCCTGCTGTTCTTCTTCAGACATGTGCTCGAAAAGGACCCCGGGGATATCACGGACGCGATACGGGCGAAGCGCAAGCCCCGGCTGCCGGTTGTGCTGTCCAGAAGTGAAATAAAGGCCCTGTTCGATCAAATGGACGGCATTTCCCTTCTAATGGCCAAACTCACCTACGGCTGCGGTCTTCGCCTGACCGAATGTCTTCGTTTGCGTGTAAAAGACATCGATTTCGAAAGGGGCATGCTGATCGTTCGCTCCGGAAAAGGGGACAAAGACCGCCTGACCGTACTGCCGCAGAACCTGAATGCCCCTCTCAAAACGCATCTGGCCATTGTAATGGACTTGTTTGAAAAAGACCGCAGCGCCGATGTGGAAGGGGTTCAATTGCCAAATGCGCTTGAAAGGAAATATCCCAATGCCGGAAAAGAGTGGGGATGGCATTGGGTATTTCCCGCAGACAATTTATCCGTCGATCCCCGGAGCCGCAGAATCCGACGGCATCATGTCCATCCAGGCATGCTTCGGCGCCATATCCGACGAGCAGCAAAATTAGCAGGAATTTACAAGCATGTCACCGTTCATGTGCTGCGCCACAGCTTTGCCACCCACCTGCTGGAAAATGGATATGATATCCGGATGATCCAGGACCTGCTGGGCCATTCCGATGTTCGGACCACCATGGTGTATACTCATGTGGCGACGAAAAACAGGCTGGGGGTAAAAAGCCCGCTGGATGATTGAAAGCGGGTTCATTCCATTTTGCAATCGAAAGGAGACCAAGGCGGCAAGGAGCCGACGACGAAGCCAACCCAGGTATCCTTTCGATTGCCGTTTACAAGCAGATGGCTGTTTTCAAAGGCGACGGTCTCCCTTTCCAGGCCGGCACCCGCTTGAACAGCATCACCTGGGTGCCGGCCATGCGCACCAGCACGTTATCATGCCGTTTCAACGGGCGGAACGTCTGGTTACCCCGGAAAATCTCCAGTTAATGATTTCTCTCGCAGAGCCTTCAATTCCTCTTTAGTGCACCATTTTCGGCAGAAACCGTGTCAAGGCCAGCAGCCACCCGGGGAACACCCCGAATACCACGGAGCCGGCCAGGCAGATGCCGATGCTGACGTGGTAATACAGCCCGGTCTGCACCGGAACCGCTTCCGGGGAAAGCGGGCGCATGTAGAGTTGGGCGATTACAGCCACGTAATAGTAAATGGCCACGGTCATATTGATGACGCCGACGACGGCCAGCCAGACCAGCCCGCCGTCCATGGCGGCGGTCAGCAGCAGGATTTTTCCGGCAAATCCGGAAAGCGGCGGAACGCCGGCAAGCGAAAGCAGGCAGAGGGTCAGCACAGCCGACGGCCAGGGCGATATCCGGCCGACGCCCTGCAGGGCGGAAAGGCTGTCGGTCCCTACCGTTCGCTCCAGCTGGGCGGCAACGGTAAAGGCCCCCAGGTTCATGAACAGGTAGACCGCCAGGTAAAACCCGACCGCATCGAGTGCACCGCCCGTGTAGGCCGACACGGCGACCGCCATCAGGATATAGCCGGCCTGGGCGATGCTGGAATAGGCCAGCAGGCGCTTTAACCGCTTCTGCCGCAACGCGGCCAGGTTGCCCAGTATCATGGTGGCGGCCGCGATAATGGCAATGCCGGTCGGCCAGCCGGGAAGCCCTTCCGGAAAAATCGAGAGGAACAGCCGCAGCAACCCGGCAAACGCCGCCACCTTTGGCACGGCGGACAAAAACCCGGCCATCGGCGCCGTGGTCCCCTGGTAGACGTCGGGCGCCCAGAAGTGAAACGGCGCCACGGTCATTTCAAACGCATAACCGACCAGGATCAGGCCCATGGCCAAGGCGATCCAGACGCCGGCATCACCGGTATTGAGCAGCGCCCCGATCCGGTTCAGGTTCAGACTGCCGGTCAAACCGTACAGGAAGGTGAGCCCGTAGGCCATGATCGCAAGGGCTGCGGCCGCATAGATGAAGTATTTCAGGGTCGCTTCATTGGAAAGCGGATCATCCCGCACCAGGCCGACCAGCAGGTACGAGGCAAGGCTCAGCATCTGCAAAAACAGGACGATCAGCCCCAGATCGAGACACGAAGCCAGCCCCATGCAGCCGAGGGTGGAAAACATGACCGCCAGCGGCGCATGGGCGATCAGGGGATGATTCTTGAAATATCCGAGGCAGATCAACAGCGTCACCAGGGCGCCCGCCTCCAGGATCAGCTTGAAGACAGTGCCGAAACCGTCGACAGCATATGTTTCGCAGAAAACGGCCATCGGCTCCCACGGCAGCATCCGCACGGTAAGCCCCATGGCGATGACAAGCCCGACAATCGATGCCCAGATCGGAATCAGCCGGACCCGTCCCCTGGCCCATCCGGCCACCGGCACCAGGACCAGGCCGAACCCGGCCACCACCAGTTCCGGCAGGATCGCCCAGAGCTCCATCGGGCATTCATGGCCGCCGCCCACTTCAGCCCCCTGCCCCGGCGAAGACCCGCGTCGCGTTTCCGATAACCTGCAGCAGGAAAAACGGGAGGATCCCGACCAGGAAGGAAAAAACGGCCAGGGGAACTACCGCCGTCATTTGCCGGCCGTTCATATCGACCATCGGGGGCATGCCGGCCGGAGCCTCGCCCATTAGAAGAATTACCAGCACCTTCAGGTAGACGGCCGTGGTGACCACCAGAGAGAGGACCGTCAGCACGGCGGCCCAGAAATTGGCGGGAATTGCGGCCCCGATCACCTGGAATTCCGCAATGAACCCGGACAGGCCGGGAAGGCCGAGTGAACCGAAGGCCAGCACCGCAAGCAAGGCGCTGTAGACCGGAAGCATTCCGATCAGGCCCCCGAATTTCCCCATTTCCCGCGTGCCGGACGCTTCCTGCAGGATGCCGACCATGAAGAACATGCCGCCGGTGAGCAGCCCGTGGCTGATCATCTGGAACATTGCCCCGTTCATGGCCAGCTGCCGGACCGCCGGGTTATCCGAGATCGCCCATACCGCAGCCCCGAGCATGACGTACCCCATGTGGTTGACCGACGTGTAGGCGATCAAGCGCTTGAAATCGGTCTGGGCGAGTGCTGCCAGTGCGCCGTAGATCAGGGATATCACCGCCAGCGCCAGCAGGAGCCAGCCGTACCGGGCAGCCGTTTCCGGCAGCACCGGCAACAGGATGCGCAGCAGGCCGTAGGCGCCCATTTTGAGCTGGATGCCGGCCAGGATCACGCTCCCTTCGGTCGGGGCCTCCACGTGGGCGTCGGGAAGCCAGTTGTGCAGCGGCACCGTCGGGATCTTCACCCCGAAGCCGAGCAGCATGCCGAAAAAGGCCAGCGCGGCGGCCAGCGGACGCCCGGCCAGCGGCTGGGCGGCAATGATTTCCGACAGCGAAAAGGTGCGCGGGTCGGTGCCCAGGTAGAGCCCGAGGAATGAGAGCAGCATGAACAGGCTGCCGGCCCGGGTGTAGATGAAAAATTTGACGGCCGCGTACCGGCGCCGGGCATGGCCGTAAATGCCGATAATAAAATACATCGGCACCAGCCCGATCTCGAAAAACAGGTAAAAAAGCAGAAGATCCCGGGATGAGAACAGTCCAATCAGCCCGGTTTCCATGAGCAGGAACAAAAACGCATGCGCCTTTGCCCGGTCTTTTCCCGGCAGCACATAGACCATGGCCACCATCATGAGGATTGTGGTCAGTACGATCAACGGCAGCGACATGCCGTCGACCGCCACGTCATAGGAGGCGCCGATGCTCGGAATCCAGGGGATCGTGGTCCGCCACTGCATTATCTGCCCGCCCGGATCGAACCCGAACCACAGGATCAGGCTGAAGATGAAATTCAACACGGTCGCCGCCAGCGCCGCCTTCCGGATCAACCCCGGGCGTGCGCCCGGCAGGAGCAGGATGAGCAGTCCGGCAATCAATGGAAAAAAGATCGTTAAATTCAACATGGGCGAACTCCCTTATTTTGCAGAATCCAGAATTCAGAAGCCAGGAGCCAGTATTTGTAGGGGCGATTCACGAATCGCCCCCTGTCGGGTTGGAAACCCGGCCCTGGGATTTTGATATTCTGCCCATCCCGGAAGGGCGATTCGTGAATCGCCCCTACGGGGGATCGATCCCCGTATTTATCAACCCATCGCGGTTCCGATCCAGACCAGCAGGCCCAGGACGATCACCAGAAACGTCCAGACAAACAACCCCATGGTGTACAGGTAGAGTTTGCCGGTCTGCAGGGAAGCAAATCGCCGGCCAGCCCGGCCGAACAGTGCGGCAAACCGGTCGAGTCCGTCCGAGAACCCCGCGTTTTCCAACCGATCGGATCGATCGGCCAGATTCAGGCAGGCATAGGCCAGCCCGGAAGCGCCTTTGTCGAAAACCTGCTCGATCCGGTCGCATCCGGCGGCCATATTCACTGTGGCCCGCTTCACCTGCAGCGCCCCCCCGGCAAATCCGCGTTCGGCAGCATCGACGAACCGGCCGGAAAGCGAAACGACTCCGCCTGCAAACTGCGTTGCCCGGTTCAGCCCGGATTCAAGTCCGGACCAGAAGCTGCCGAGAGCCGGTACCGGCCCGCTGCGGTATACCCGTAAGATCCCGAAGCCGATGCCGGCAAGGGCGACTGCAACGGCGGCGACTTTCCACAGGATAGACAATTCCCCGCCATGTTTTTCAAACGGCACCAGGTGGGAGATCGTCCCGGAAAGTGCCCACCCGAGACCGGCGGCAAAGACAGCAAGCACGATCATTGCCGCCAGCATGAATTTGTCGGTTTTTTCGGCAGCCGGCTCCGGCGCCCCGGGCCACCTGCCGAACACGGCCGCACCGGCCCGGCTGATGTAAATGCCGGCCAGGAACACGACCACCAGCATGAAGACCCCGGTGAAAAAACTCCGGCCGACCGCACCAGCGAGAATCTTGTCTTCACTGAAAAATCCGGAAAACGGCGGCACCCCGGCCAGCGCCAGGGCGGCAATTGCGAAAACAACCGCCGTTACCGGCATTTTCCGCCAGAGGCCGCCCAGCGATCCCAGGTCCCGCTTTCCGGTGCCGTGCTCGACGGCCCCGGCCGTCAGAAACAGCGTCGACTTGAACACCCCATGGGTGACCAGGTGAAAAAAGGCCGCCAGCGGTCCGGCCAAACCGATGGCAAAAAGCATCTCCCCCAGCTGGGAGATTGTGGACCACGCCAGCACCCGTTTGAAGTCGGTCTGCACCGTGGCCGCAAGTGCGGCAAACAGCGCCGTGGCGCCGCCCACCCAGAGAATCAGATCGAGGGTGATGCGCACGGATTCAAACAGCGGATAGAGCCGCAGCAGCAGGTAGACCCCGGCTGCCACCATGGTGGCGGAGTGGATCAGGGCGGAAACCGGCGTCGGGCCGGCCATTGCCGGCGGCAGCCAGGCCGACAGCGGCAGCTGCGCGCTCTTGCCGATCGCCCCGATGAAAAACAGGATGGAAAGCAGGATCATCACGCCGAGGTCGATTCCGTGCGCCGCAACGTTGTCCAGGAAAAACGGAATGTCCGTGGTGTCCAGCAGCAGCAGCACCCAGAGCCAACCCAGAAATAGCCCCATATCGCCGATTCGGGTGATCAGGAAGGCGTTTTTCGCGGCCGGCGGGACTCCCTCTTTGCCGTACCAGAAGCCGATGAGAAGAAACGAGGCGAGCCCCACCCACTCCCAGGCGGCAAAAAACAGGAGAAACGAGCCGGCGAGCACCAGGGTCAGCATGGCGCCGGTAAAAAACGCCATTTCCGCAAAAAACCGTGATTTCCCCTCCTCTTCGGCCATGTACCCGCAGGCGTACAGGTTGACGAACAGGGCCACGGCGGAGACGAATACGGCGGTGTAAAAAGACAGCCGATCGAGCCAGAGCCCCACCGTGATATGGTAGTTGCCGATCACCGCAAGATCCGCATCGATCCGCATCGGAATATCGCCGTGGAGAATCAACAGGGACAGCAGACTGGCGGCGTTTGCCGCCACGAGCAGCCACCCGGCCGCACGGGATATCCGGCTGCCGGCGGAAAGAATGATGATTGCCGCAGCCATCGGCAAGGCCGGAACCGCTATGAGCCAGTAAGCGCTCATCCTTGCAGATCCTCGTATTTGTCCACCTGGACCGTCCGCCGGTTGCGGAACAGCAGCATCATGATGGCCAGACCCACCCCCATTTCAACGGCGCCGATAGTGACAATGATGATCAGAAATATCTGGGCGCTGTAATCTCCCGGGCTCACGTAGCGCCAGAAGGAGACGATGTTCAAACCGACGGCGTTTAACAGCACCTCGATTCCCATCAGGATCATCACCGCAGATCGCTGGGCGATCACGGCATAGACCCCGATGGCAAACAGGATGGCGGCCACGATCAGGTATGCGGTTAAGGGAATCGGCATAGTAAAAACCTTTGGAATCCAGAATTCAGGAGCCAGGAGACAGAATCTTTAATTCAGAATCCAGGAGCCAGAATAAAACGGCTCCAGTTTTATGGGCATCTTCACCTTAATAAATGTTTTGGTTATCCGGTTCGCTCCAAGAATTGACTATTCACCATTAACAATTTACAATTCACAATTTTCTTTGATTTTAATAATTTGAAAATTGTGAATTGTGAATAGCTAATTGTGAATTGCGAACTAAAATGAATGCAACTATAGTTTACCTCAAATCAATGTTGATGAAGGTTTGTTCCTCTGAGCCCTCTGTGGTTCAAAGGTCTTGCACGACTTCAACACGGGCCGGGAAGATATCATCGGAGCCGCCCTTCTTCTGGCTCCTGGATTCTGGATTCTGGATTCTGGCTCCTGCCCTTTCATTCTTTATCCCCGTGCACCTCAGTCACTTCGATGTCTTCTACTTCCCCCATCAACCGGGTTTCCGGTTCCATCGGGTCGTCGGCGATCGGGGCCGGTTCTTCCTCGTGGGCCACGCGCTGGCTGCGGTCCGGCCGTTCGGCGAATTTTCCGGCCCGGCCCATGAGGACGGCCCCGAAAATGCCGATTAAGATCAGGAGGCCGGCGCCTTCAAAGGCCATCATGTACTTTCCCATGAGGAGGTTGCCGACCCGGCGTGCCGATTCGGGGTCCGGGACCTGTGAGACCACCGGCCAGACCGGCCGTAAAATCAGCAGGGCCACCAGTCCGATGCCGGTGATCATGCCGATGATCGCCGCGTGTTTCTTTACCGGCGTGGTCATCGACATGCCGCTCATGTCCATATCCTCCATCTCCTCGGGGGTAATCCCCAGGGAGAAAAAATTCTCCGGCGGACTCATGTCCATCCCGGCCATCATCGACCCGCCCGGATCATGGGAAAACATCGCCATGAACAGGATCATCACGAGCATTCCGCCGATGTACATCATCACCTGGAGCGCGGCCAGCAGGTCGGCCGAAAGGAGTATGAACAGGCCGGCCACCCCGAAAAAGGATCCCATCAGGAAAATCCCGGAGCGGAACATGCTCATGGTAGTCGCCATGCCGAGCGCCCCGGCGATGGAAATCAAGGCAAAAATAATGAATGCAGCCCATTGGGCACCGAAGGACAACGTCAAGGTTTCAAACTCCTTCCAATGAACATGGCTCCGACATTTATGTTGCGTTATCCCGGAAAGGCGATTCGTGAATCGCCCCTACATAAACGTTATCCCGGAAGGGCGATTCGTGAATCGCCCCTACATCGTGAGGCCGGGAATTCGTAGGGGCGATTCACGAATCGCCCCCGCCCGAATCATCAAAAGCCGTACTCTACCCCTTCACCCCCACGCCGAGGAGTATCAACCCCCCCACAATCAGGACATTGGCCAGGCCGACCGGCGTCAGTATCTTCCAGGACAGCTGCAGCATCTCGTCGGTCGTCAGCGGCCGGAACCGTGCGCCGAGGCCGACCAGCAGCACCATCATGGCAAAGGTCTTGATCAGCATCCAGACCGGCCCGGGCAGCCAGGGACCGTGCCACCCGCCGAGAAACAGGACGGCGCCCATGGCCGAGACCGCAAAAAGCAGACCGGAAAGGGACACCCGCCAGGCCCAGGCCTTCCATCCGCCGTAAAGGCGCAATACGCCGTAGTCGATTTTTGATGAAAACGGCTCGAGAAACGGCGCCCGGAATGCCTGCATCTGCGCGGTTATCACGTAAAGGACAAAACCGATCGGCTGCACCACGATAAACCAGATGCCGGATTGGGCCTCCACGATCCGGACGGTCGAAAGCGATCCCGCCATCATGATCGCCCCGATATAGGCCAATCCGAGCGGTATTACATAGGCAACCAGCTGGGCGACCGCACGGTAGTAGACTTCGGTGCCGAAAGGCGTATTGGCCCCCCAGCCGCCCATGGAAAGCCCGAGTACCGTAAAATCGATCACCACGATAAAATAAAAGACCCCGATCCCGAGGTCCACGGCAACCAGCTCCCGGCTGAACGGGATCACTGCGAGGCCTGCGGCTATGGCAAACAATGCACTGACCGGGCCGGCCGGATACATCCACCGGTCCGCCTGTTCGATCACCGCATCCGGCCGGATCCGGACCGGGAAGGCCGCACCTGCTTCCGCACGGCTCCCGAGCAGTCCCCGTTCCAACCAGTGCGCGGCAAAGGCGCCGAGCACCATCACGATTACCACCCCGACGGCCGGCAGGATTACTCCCATTTGAACCCCTCCATGCCCCAGGCATAAGCGATGCCGGCCGACAGGATACAGATGAAGACCAGCATGTCCAGAAACCCTTTCAACCCCTGTTTGATGAACACGACCGCCCAGGGGTACATGAAGATCATCTCCATGTCGAACGAGATAAAAATCAGGGCGTAGATGGGAAACCCGATCGTGTAGGGCATCCATCCCCGGGGAGCGTCGACGCGGTCGGGCGCTATTCGAAAGAAGGCCGCACCGATACACGCGACCCCAAAGACCATCAGGGTGACCATTCCGACCACGGCGTAGTGTGAGAGAATCATCGCAATCCTTCCGCTCGATCATTCACATAATTGATCCCAATTCTAAAGCCCTGCAGCCTCCAGCACGATGAAAAAGACTATAATCCCCAGGCAGACATAGCCGATAACCGGCCAGGGGTCCCGCCGGCCCAGGAGTCCGGGAATGGTCAGCTCCCCGAAATCGCCCGTCTTGAGAATGGTTTCGGATAAAAACGGATAGATCCGGGCATAAAAACCCGCTCCGATGAGCATCCCGACGACGCCGCCGAACAGGGCGTCGAGCGATCCCTGGCCGACAGCCCCGGCCATGGTTCCCGGGCAGTACCCCAGGATCCCGAAGCCGATGCCGAAAATCAGGCCGCCGACCACCGTGGCGCCGACCGATCCGGCCTTGATGTGCAGTCGGGCAAGCCCCTTTGATCTCATGTAGTAGACCCCGATCATGCCGGTTGCAATGGCCGAGAGGATGATTTTGGCCACGGTCCAGTCGTAAAGAAGGAGTTGTCCCATTATGAAGTCATAGCGGGTGACCCCGCCGCGCTGGAGCAGGAAGCCGAAGCAGAATCCGATCAGTGTGCCGAGCACCAGCTGCAGCCATTTTCTGGAATGAAGTTTTTCAAGCATTTTCTTTGACCTCAATTCTCAATAAATAATGAATGCAGCGATTACCCCGCCGATAAAAAAGCAGAACAGGGCGATCCATGAACTGACCACCAGCTGGAGGGTGCCGCTGATGCCGTGTCCGCTGGTGCACCCGTCTGCCCACCGGGCGCCGAGACCCATGAAGATGCCGCCGATCAGCGCCACAAGCAATCGTTTGAACGGGGTATGCCCAAACGTTTCATTCCAGAGCGCCGGAACAACCTCCAGCCGGAACTCACCGGAGAGAATCGCAGAAGTAAACGCCCCGACGACAAGTCCGGCCACGAGCATCCACTCCCAGCCGATTTTCGGAACATACTGCTTGTAATAGGGTCTTTCCCTTACCGACGGGCCTTTGAAGTATTCTTCCACCATCCCGGCCGTCCGGGCGTATGCCGTCGAAACGCCGAGCGGTTTATCCGAAAGCAGAAACGACACCCAGGAAAGCATCCCGATCAGGATTCCCACCACATAGGGTGACCAGCGCTGCATGGTCCAGATGTTGAGCTGCTGTTCCGGGAGGCTGCCGTTTACCTTCTGGGCGACCACGGCATTCTCTCCAAAAGTGGCCCCGACCAGCAACGCCGCCATCAACAGGAATCCGATGATGATGATCCAGTTTTTCCGGACTTGTCTGCTCTTTTTTTCTTGTTCATCACCCATGTTCGATTCCTTCTTCGAATATTGGAGTATCGCGTTTTCCGATTCGCTCATGTGTCTGCGGGCAAGCGAGCGTCGGGATGGGAATCCCGACCTACACAACCATGCCTTTCCGACCTGACATTGCCGAGAACCGTGGGTCGGGTTTCCAAACCCGACAGGGGCCGTAGGTTGGGCTGAGCGGCCAATGACTGTTGGGCTTCGCTGTTCGATGAGGTTCGAAAAGTTGTGCCGCCTCCAACAGATTCGATTCAGCGAAGCCCAACGATGACTCCGGCTCAGCCCAACCTACAGTCTGTTTCAAACCTCCACCGTCGGGCATCCGGCGGCCTTGCATGCCGCCATGGAACCGAGATTGTCCTCGACCCGGTCGTACCCGTGCTGCTTTAAGATGGAGG
Source organism: Desulfobacteraceae bacterium (assembly GCA_024636355.1). Classification (GTDB taxonomy): domain Bacteria; phylum Desulfobacterota; class Desulfobacteria; order Desulfobacterales; family Desulfosalsimonadaceae; genus JAGXHH01. The sequence goes on from JAGXHH010000072.1 coordinate 21,240, forward strand.
CGGCGATAAGCGCGCGCATGCCGCTGCCGCAGAAGGTGATAACCGGCTTGTCCTTGGCCACCCTGTGAATCTGATCGGGCAAATGACCGAGGAAAATATGCAGGGCGTCCGGGAATTTGCCGCTCGACTTCAATTCTTCTTCCTCCCGGACATCGAGCAGGGTGAACGGCTCTTTTTCCTTCAGCCGCCGGGTCAGTTCATCGACGTGAACCGCAGCGATCCGGTCGTAAATTTTCCCGCTGGTTTCCCAGGTGTGCATCCCCCCGGCCAGGTAGCCGGCGATGTCGTCAAAGCCCATCCGGATCAGGTGGCGCACCGCCATATCCAGATCCTTGTCGCTGCTCACCACCAATACGATCTTTTTGTCATAGGGTAGGAAATACCCCCCGTATGCCGGAATCATCTTCAGGGGGACGGCCAGGCTGCCGGGGATAAAGGCCCCGGCAAACGCTTCCGGGCTCCGCAGGTCGAGGCAGAACATGCCGTCTTTTATGGCCTGATCAAACTGTTCAGCGGACATCGGTTTGGGCGCCGGCAGAAGGTCCATTGGCGGTGCCCCCCTCTGGTTGTATTCCTCCATTTTCCGGAAGTACGGCGGCTGCATCGGATTTTGCCGGATCTTGTATTCGACGAATTCTTCCCGGGGCCGGATTTTTAAGTCCAAATTGTTTTCCCGCTCGTAGCCAAGGGTCGAAAA
>JAGXHH010000073.1 GCA_024636355.1 Desulfobacteraceae bacterium
ATGTGTATAAGAGACAGACGTGGTGCTCCGGATTCTGGCTGCCGGGGAGCCGCTCCCCCTGGACAAAATCGGATTTTCGGAAAAAAATCATGAAAATTTCTTAAGCGTCATCACCCAGCCGTACGGCATCATTTTCGTCTGCGGGCCGACCGGGTCCGGAAAAACCACCACCCTGCATTCCGCCCTGGGGTACATCAACACCGATGACCGGAAAATCTGGACGGCGGAAGATCCGGTGGAAATCTCCCAGGACGGCCTGCGGCAGGTGCAGGTCAAACCGAAGATCGGGTTTACCTTTGCCCAGGCGATGCGATCGTTTTTGCGGCTCGATCCGGATGTCTTCATGGTGGGGGAAATGCGCGACGAGGAGACGACTTCCATCGGCATCGAGGCATCGCTTACGGGCCATCTCGTCTTATCGACCCTGCATACCAACAGCGCCCCGGAAAGCATTACCCGGCTGCTCGACATGGGGATGGATCCGTTTAATTTCGCCGATGCCGTACTCGCCATCCTGGCCCAGCGCCTGGTGCGGACATTGTGCAAGGATTGCAAACGCGAATACCATCCGTCCCAAAAGGAATACGATGACCTGGTCCGGGAATACGGGCATCGGGAATTTGCTGAAAAGGTTCGAAAGCCGTACGCCCATGACATGGTCCTTTATAAACCGGCGGGATGCGATGCCTGCAATTATACCGGCTACAGGGGCCGCATGGGAATCCACGAACTGCTCATGGGCACGGACGACATGAAGCGGCTGATCCAGCGGAAAGCGAGCATGGACGACATCCGCGAGCAGGCAATAACCAAAGACGGCATGACCACCCTGAAGCAGGACGGGATCGAAAAGGTGCTCCAGGGATACACCGATATTCTCCAGGTCCGGAAGGTGTGTATTAAATAGGGCAGGAGCCAGAATCCAGGAGCCAGGAGTGAAAGTCAGAAGCCAGGAGCCAGAATCCAGGAGCAAGAAGCCAGAATCCGGAAGCCAGGAGCCAGGAGCCAGGAGCGAAAGGCAGAATCCAGTGGCGTAGGTTGGGCTGAGCGGTCAAAACCGTTGGGCTTCGCTGATTCGATGAGGTTCGAAGAGTCGTGACGTCGCCAACAGGTTCGATTCAGCGAAGCCCAACGTTGACATGGCTCAGATCAGAAATTGCAGCCAGGGCGGACACGCAGGTCCGCCCCTACACCGCTTGCCTTCACTGTTGTATGCAGAGCGTTTTTCAGGTATAGAAAAAACCATCCCTTTTCAGATCCATTTTCCGGATAATCCGATAAAGACGCTGCCGTCGGGTGTCAAATGTTTTTCCGGTATCCGGCGCCACCTGAAAAAAAGCAGGTTTTTGCATTTATGTGTGATTCACATTCCCATGATACGACTTCCGGTGATCCCGAAAGTCTGTTTATCGAAAGCCTGGAAGCTGAGGAACTCAAACGGCGTTGGCCCATGGCGCTGCGGGAGTTAAAGGCGCTGGCCGAGCGTGTGCGCGATATCCGGGGGGCAAATACGGACGCCTTGCACGACTCGATGTTGAAGCATGAGAAAAAACGGCTTCGTGATGCATTGATGGCGGCCCTGACGGGCGATGACAAGCCCGAACTCAAACGGACCGTGGTTCGCAAGATGGCGGACAAAATCGGCGATTACCTGTTGTGGCGCCGGGAATCTTCCATACCGGTCATCCACGAGCTCATCGTCCTGCTCCCCTGGTGGATCAGCCATTTGCCCGGTGAGATGGTTCCGAAGTTACGGGATATCGGTTTAAATTTTATCCTGAATGGTGGAGTGGTTCCGGTTCAGCGGGTCTGGGAAGATGTCCTGTCCGCCAAAGCGGTTTACATGGGGCATTGTGCCTGCCGGAGCGCCGGAGTCGTCGACGATCTGTATAAAAACGGAAAACTGTTTCTGACGGTGGCCGAAAAAGACAACCGCCGACTGCTGGATCGGTTCGTCAACCGCTACCAGGACCTGGTCAGTCGCTATGGCGAGGTGCCGGATACGGATCCGCGATACATTGCCCTGGCAGAAAAACTCCTGGGCTTGAAAAAGCAGAAGTCGGCCGACTACCGCCTGGAAACCCTTTTCGAAGCAACGTATCCGAACTGGGAAATCCTTCCGGTTTACGAAACCTACACCCCGTCATGGATCCGGTCCATGCACCGGAATCATAAAGCCCACCTGCTGCACAGGGAGCTGGTGTTCGAACTCGCCACGCTCATGTACCTGGCACGCGGAACGATTTTTTCCTCCATGAAGCTTTTTGACACACCGTACACCATCTGCTCATGTCCCACCCCGGAAAGCGGCGGGGGGTGCACACTGACCAACTGGTATTATCACGGGATGTCGAACACATCGCTGCTGCCCAATGAACAGTACCATGGCCGGCGTTCGGATGCCTCCGGAAAGGTTTTGCCCTGCCGCTATTTTCCCGTCCGTGCCGGAAAAGAATGCATCGGCTGCGGATGCCGACACGAGCAGCCGGAACCCAGAGGGATTGATGATATCCTCGAACAGGCGGACGCGGCAAGCTGTTCTGCAGGTCTGGGAGGAGTCGATAGCTAAAAGATCGAAATTTCAGAAATAACCACAAAGGTCGCAGAGAACACAGCGCGGCCACTGGCCGCAACCAAACGATATCAAACCACAGTGATACTGCGAATACAGAAATTATTGTAAGCGGTTTGAAATACATGAAGACCATGAAGAACATGAAGGTTTAAAATTAAAAAATCCCTTCATGGATCTTCATGAGACCTTCCTTCATGTACTTCATGTTGAAAAATTTTGTTCAAAAAACAAGGAGGAGGGCGCTTTACACCTTCCGCGATAACCTTCCACAATCACCCATAATCTCCTCTCCCTCTCGCCTCTCCCTATCGTCCATCACCCATCGCCTGTCCCCCCCCCAGTAGATTTCCAACAGCCTGATAGATCACAATCTTCCCTACCGCCAACGGATCGAACCCCCCTGTTTACCGATCGCATGCCCCCAATTGCCCGGCCCTTCAGATCTGTATCATTTTTCGATATTTACCCCTTGTATTCATTTTCCGCTAAATGATCGATCAGGGAAAATTTCCTTGCAATGCATCCCAAAATAAAGGTTATCCCCCATAACCAAATCCGGTGTTGGTCGTATTATTTTATAGTAACGGATCACTCGCATTGGGCATATGATGACCGAAAACCTTCGGGTAACAGCAACGGGTATGCTCAACAAGTTTCCATTTAAGCTTAACTAAAAGTAAGGAGGTCTTGTGATGAAAGGTGAATGGATGTTCAGAAGATGGCTGCTCGTGGTTGCAATGGCTGCATCCCTGGTGTTCATGATTCCGGCTGCCGGTGTGACGGAAGACACCGGTATGGAGCAAAGCCAGGGTCAGTCCGATATGCAGACGCAGGAACAAGGCCAGCAGGGCGCCCAGTCCGGGGTGGTTATGGATCAGCAAGAGCAAGAGCAGCAGCAGGCGGAAACGGATCCCAACCAGAGAATCGATGCTGCCATAGCGACCCTGCAGGGAATGAAGGATCGCGAAGGGGATAAAATTCCGGCAAATATCATCCAGGATGCCGAGGCGATCGCGATTTTTCCGGAAATCACCAAGGCCGGTCTAATCGTTGGCGGCCGATACGGCACCGGCGTTTTGATGGTGCGCCAGGATCAGGAGTGGAACGGTCCCTTGTTTCTTTCCATCTACGGGGCAAGCATCGGCGCCCAGATCGGCGTCCAGCAGACCGACCTGGTCATGGTTTTTAATAATCAGGAGAGCCTGAAGGAACTCCAGGACGGCTCCCTGGAATTCGGGGCGGAAGCCTCCGTGGCTGCCGGACCGTACGGTGAAAAGGCAGGGGTTTCCACAGAGGCCGATATCCTCGCCTATTCGCAAACCGAAGGCGGTTTCGTCGGTATTTCACTTTCCAGTGGGTACATCGAGGTGAATCCCGAAGCCAATGACCAGTATTTCCAGCAGGAAACCGGTGAAACCCGGGCGTACTACCCGTCCCCGGAAGAGATGATCCAGGGCAAAAAAGCGCCTGAAACAGAAAAAGCCGGCGAATTGACCAAGGTGCTCGACGAGTATGGCCAAGCCGGCCAGCAGCAGAGCCAGTAACTTTTTATGGCTGCATCGAAATGCTTTTAATTCTTTACTTTTTACGAGTGAATCAGTCTCGGAATGAAGTAGAATGAAACCGAAAAATTGAAAAAATTGCCTGTTTGATAAAAAAGGGGGTGCGCAATTATGCACCCCCTTTTTCCGTGATGGTTGGGGCTGGCTGCAAGTCGAATCGGCTGAACGGTGAACTGTTATCAGGAGAACGAAAATGGATACAAAAACGTATAAATTCTGGGCGGATTTTTTTCAGCAGGCAGGTGAAGGTCAGGCCAGATTCGACGAGGTGCGAAAATGGATGGAGCAGGGGATTCAATCAACCGGCGGCATTTATGATACCTTCCGCAAGTGGTTCGAAACGACCACGGGAAAGCCTGCCGGCCAGTCAACAGAAGTTTATGAGGAAATGCTGGCTGCATTCAATCGGACGATTCAGCAGTTCTTAAACGATTTCGGAGTAATCCCCAAAGCGGCCTACCACGACCTTGAGGAAAAAAACAAGGCATTCAAACAGCGGATCGAAGAACAGGAAGAGACCATCTCGGCGCCTGCGCCGGATGCTTGCCGACAAGGAAATTGGCCTCGCGGCCAGTGCCGACCGGTTTTCAGATGTTATGGCATCGCAGCAGCAGTTGTTCAAGCAATGGATAGACCTGTTCAAGCCCCCTAAATGCGACCCGGAAAAAGATAAGGGCGATTCGTGAATCGCCCCTACCCGTTTTCAAATCGGACGGAGTTGTTCCGGTGTCACGTAATGGCCGGTTGTGACGATTTCTGCAACGCCATGTTGCGCCGTTGTGCAATGTAGGGGCGATTCACGAATCGCCCCCCGCCGGATGTGATCCCGACCTGCACGACCATTTAATACCTTCATTTTTTCGGCGGACTGATAATCGCTTCACCATCGACGACAATGGTGCCGTCCTGATTGGTGCAGGTGGTTTTCAATCGAACCCGGTGTTTGTCCACATTGATATCGATTACCTCGACCCGGGCGGTAATGGTGTCGCCGAAATAGACCGGGGCGGTGAATTTGAGTTCCTGCTTCATGTAGATCGTTCCGGGTCCCGGCAGATGGAATCCGAGTACCGTCGAAATGAAACCGGCCGCAAGCATTCCGTGGGCGATGCGCTTTTTGAAGTGCGTTGTTTCGGCATAGACGGCGTTGACGTGGGCCGGATTGAAATCGCCCGTAATTCCGGCGTAATCGTAAACATCGGATTCGGACACCGTTTTTGAAAATTCGGCAGCATCGCCGACCTTGAGTTGGTCAATGGTCTTGCCGTTCATGGCGGCTCCTGTTTTAAAAAAGGTTCAGGGTTCAAGGTTCAAGGTTCAAATTCATGGTTCAAGGTTCAAAGTTCAGGGTTCAAAGTTCAATTTCAAGGTTCAAGGTTCAAGGAACGATTCGTCCCCGACGTCACCCCGGCGTAGGCCGGGGTCCAGAAAATGTCCGGTATATTGGATTACGGCTGCCGCATCTTTCACATTAGAAGCCTTCCGAATCTTCCACTGTCCGGACGTCCGGACAGTGGGGAGCCAACTTTTCGGAAAAAATGAAATCTGGTTATCGGGAAAACTCCAGCGGGCGGGTTTGAAACCCGCCCCTACATCGAAGCGGCCGTAGGGGCGGGTTTCAAACCCGCCCGATTTCTTCCAGGCAAGCAGGAAACTCGATTTACTGAAGCGAAGCGGATATCCAGATTCTGTTTTATATGGGGCGAAGCAGGAATCTACCCGGGAAGCTGGAGCTTCCGGAAACCGGGTTCCCAAGCTGGAGCTTGGGAACCAGCAGCTTTTAGCCTTGAGCCTTTAGCCGTGAGCCTGCCGTTGCCCTTGACCTTGAACCTGCCTTGCCCTAACCTTAAACCTTAAACCTTAAACCTTAAACCTTAAACCCTTAACCTGCCTATGCCCATCAACCTTGAACTTTGAACCCTGAACCTTGAACCTGCTTTTCCTCAAAACCACGACCTGTGGCTCCAGATATCGGACTGCAGATCCTGCAAGGCGGTTTCGAGTTTTAAATAACAGGATGCATTCAGAATTGCCATTCCCGCCTGGTAGCCGAAGGCTTCGACCATCAGGAGTTCGTCCTTGTAAAAATCCCGCGGCTTGCCGAAGTAGAGGCGCAGTACACCGATAATATTCGATTGGGCACGGATCGGCACAGTCAGGATCGAGACGACGCCTTCGGCCGTTTTTTCGGACCGGTACCGGACGCCTTCATCGGTGGTCACATCCCGGATGATCAGGCTTTCGCCGGCGAGCGCTTCCGGTATGCCGGCATCGTCTTTGATGAAATCCTTTTGGATATAAGACGGACTCAATCCACAGGTCGAGATCAGTTTGAGGGAATTGTCCTGCGTGTCGATCAGGCGGACCGAAGCCGCTTTTGCCTTTAAGGCCCGGGTGAGGCCCTCGGTCAAAATATGCATGATCTTAGGGACTTCCAATGAGGAACTGATGCTTTCGGACAGATCGTAATAAATGCGGGCGTTGTTCCGCAACAACTCGATCAGGCGTGCCCGGTCGATGGCGATGCCGCCCTGTTCGGCCAGGGCGGTCAGGAAGGCGATGTCGATGTCCGTAAAATCCCGCGGCTCTTGTGTAAACAGCGCCAGGATGCCGATCGGTTTGTTGCCGACAAGAACTGGGACAGCAAGCATCGAAGCGACGCTTTGGGGGGTGGATCCTTCCGGATTTTCGAGGCGGGGATCCGCCTCGAGGTCCCGGATGTGCAGGTATCCCGTTTTAAGGATTTGCGGTAATTGCTGACGGATGTAATCGGATTGAGCGAACAGGAAACTGTCCGATATCCCCTGACGGGCCGCCGGCACATACGTGTCATTTTCTTCATCCGCGAGAAAAAGGCAGGCAGCACGCGCTTTCATGGTATCCATGGCGCTTTCGACGATCCGGTTGAGCAGCTGGTCTTTTTTTTCGGCAGCTGCAAACGCCCGACTGATGTCGCAAAGGGATTGGAGGTAAGCCGTTTCGCCTGTCATTTTGCCTGTTCCTTTTCCACTTAAGTGATCCCAGTTCGGCTCTATTCCCGCTGATATAGCCAGCTGACGATTCCGGGGACGAATTCCTTCTGTGTCTTGGAACTGACATAAATGCCGATATGGCCGGTTTCGAGACACAAATCCTGTGCGTCGCTGGTGCCGACATGGTGAATCAGCGTATTGCACGCCCCGGGCGGCACCAGGTGATCGAACTTGGCATAAATATTGAGCAGGGGCATCCGGATATTGGTTAAATTAACCGGTTTTCCACCCACAACCATTTTATTCTGCAGCAGCAGGTCTTTTTGATAACAGTCCCGTATGAACTGCCGGAACGTTTCGCCTGGCACATCAGGGCTGTCAAAAATCCAGCGCTCCATTCGTAAGAAATTTTCAACGAACTCCTTGCTGTCAAAGTTTTCCATGAACCCCAAATATTTGTCGAACATGAGACGGGCGGGGTTTAACAGCAGGAAGGCATAATTCATCAGGTAGGCCGGCACATTGCCGTAGGTGTCGACAATTATGTCCGGGTCGACATGCTTCAGCCAGATGTGCAGCAAGCCTTCTTCGGTATCGAAATTGCTCGGCGTCACCGTGGTGATCAGGTTTTTGATTTTTTCCGGGTGCTGGGCCGCGTATATCAGGCCGAAGGTCCCGCCCATGCAGACGCCCATGAAGTTGATCTGCTCCACCCCGTGCCATTCGCGGATCAGGTCGACCACCGTGTTGATATAGCCGTTTACATGATCGTCTATGGTCAGGTACCTGTCCTTCCGGGTGGGGGACCCCCAGTCGAGCAGATAGAGTTCAACCCCGCTGTTTAAAAAGCTTTTGACCACGCTCCGATTGGGCTGCAGGTCAAGCATGGTTTCCCGGTTTATCAAGGCATAGACGATCAGCAGCGGGGTATTGACTCCCTGGTCGACAGCCGTTTTCGGTGGAAGGTAGTGCTTCAGTTTGATCCGGTCTTCCGTGTAGACCACCTCATAGGGGGTGGTCGAAATTGCGGTATCCAACTCCTCGAGCATAACCTGAGGGCCTTTTTGGCTCACTTCCAGAGCCCGTTGTGAATCTTCTGACAGTTTTCTAAGAAACTGGTCGATGGGGATTGCAGCGGTTTCCATAGGACTCTCCCGACCGGACAGCGTTATCAGGCGGTGTGGGCCGTCGATGACGCTTGAGCCGTATATTCGTATAGCTGACTTTCCATGGTCCGAACCTGTTGCTTCAAATTGTGAAGCTCCCGGTATACCTCGTCGAGGTCCCGGCCGGTGGGTATGGAAAACTGGCTGGACACTTCTTCGATGACCGCCTTGCGCGCGTTGTGGTACTCAAATGTGTTCGTTAGCGCCTTTTGAAGCAATCGGAGAAACTCTTCGGACCTGAAAAGCGCCATGTAACGGCCTTCAACAAATTTGAGCCACTGTCGGTAAATGGTTTTCGGGTCATGGGGAAACTGTCCCGCATCGATCCATTCGCTTGTTTTTCCCTGCATCCAGGTGGCCCCTTGCCTTACGGGACGGTACAGGAGATCAAAAAATTCCATCAACGCCAGCTGTTTGGCATTGAACCGATCGATCATGCGGTTGAAATTTTCCTGGCTGAACTTGTTGAGCCCGATCTGTGGGATGGTTAGATACTTCCGTATTTCTTTTTCATAAAAATCGGACCATTGGCTTAAGGCTTCCTCGTCCGGGCGGAGCCACTCCTTAATGCGGTCCTGATCGACGAACTGTCCAATCTGTTTGGCCCAAGCCTGCTGCATGCTGGTAAATAGCTGCCAGCTCGAGGTGGCCAGTTGACTGAAAACCGGCGGAACCGACTGGGCGCCGGACATTCCGGGCATCCCGGACATCATGGAAGCCGGGTCCGGTTGGGCTATGGACTGAAAAAATGACTGCCAGTTTTTAAATGCCGCATCCGATTGCAACGGATCCGCATCGTCGGTTTTCGAACTGTCGGTTCCGGGTGTCTTTTCGTCTGCGGCAGGTGCTTCCGGAACGGGCCACGTGTGAAGCAGATCCTTCCATGTCCGGGCGGCCTGATCCATCCACTGCGCCATTGCGGTCGCCATTTCCGGGGAATGCTTGTCCTCGGTGGTCATAAATAAACCTCAATACTGTTTGGAGTGTATATATAACCGCCAGTTTCGTCTTTTCGAGCCGGTTATTCAGGAACCACCCTGTTTTTCCATGGTTTGTTCAACCCGTTGATAGGATTCGTTCATCATCGACCTTAAGTCCTCGCACCCCTTTTTATAGGAATCGAGCCACTGCCGGATCGTTTTTTTACTCTCTTCGGGCATCCAGGCCGCCTGTTCAAGAAAGGCGCCGATCATTCGTGCATTTTGTTCGCGGGCCATTTCCAGGGCATTGAATGTGTTGTCAAAGGCGCTTTTATTAAATTGTATCATCTGCTTGAGAACGCTTGCCTGATCCATGGATCCTCCTTATTAATTGTGTGCTTTATCCCGTTCTGGCCGGCCGCTGTCCTTAGTTTTTAAGAAGGACAATCTCTCACGCCGCCACCATCTGTTTTTCGCTTTAAGTAAACGTAATAAATCTCTGCCGCAGTCGCAACTGCGGCAGAGCGGTGCTTTGTTCCTGCTGTTATGCGTTTACGGGGTATTGAGCATCTTTTCGATATTTACGTAATTTTCGTCCACTGCTTTTTTTACCGCATCCCGGCTCTGTTTATAGGAATTCAACCAGGCATCGAGGTTTTTTTTGGCGTTTTCATCCATCCAGGGCAATTGGTCCATAAGCCTTCGAAAGACTTGCTCGTTTTGATCCTGGAGTCGTGTTCCTGCCGTAAATGCGGCATCGAACCACGTTTTCCCCGTTTCAATCGACTGATTCATAAAATTGGTGTTCATTGCTGTGCTTCCTGGTTTGCAATTGCTTCGGTGCGGCCTCAAAACCGATAAAAGATTGGGGCCGTCCGATGTTGATAAATTGTCACTGCACATCCCGCAGTTAAGGACAAACATAGTAGTGGAATGATCGGTGTCAAGAAATTTTTTTTGCAATGCACAAAGACGGACCTTTTTGAAATGAAATGTTTTTCCCATGGACAATATGGCCGAAGATCGCTTATATTATTGCGATGCACAAAAAAATGAAAATTTTTTGCACGGAAGGGGCCTGAATGGAAAAACCGCTTTGCCTGAAACGATATTCCAATCGGAGACTTTACAACACTCGGGACAGCAGTCATGTGACCCTGGCAGAGGTTTCGGAGATGATCCGGGAAGGCGACCGGATTGAAGTGGTCGATGCCAAAACAGGGGAAGACGTGACGGCCTACACGCTGACCCAGATTCTGGTCGAAGAGGCCCGTTCCAACCATTTTCTTCTGCCTGTTCCGCTGCTGCACATGATGATTCGCTACGGGAACACCCTGCTGTCCGAGTTTTTTGAAAATTACCTTGAACAGGCCATCCGGAATTACGCGGCATACAAAACCGCAGTCGATGAACAGTTCGGCCGATGGATGGAAATGGGGATGTCCGGGACACCTCCCGGAACCCTTGCCGACCTGCTCGATCAGCTTCAGGATTTTGCCCCCACCGGGTCCAAGGGAGGGAAATCCCAGGGTGATAAAAAGTAAGGATTGAGCCGTGTTCCAACGCGCACCGGGTTCGTGCCGATAAAATCTGTCGGTGCAGCCAGCAGGGCGGACACGCAGGTCCGCCCCTACGGGTGGACGTCATTGTAGGGGCGGACCTGCGTGTCCGCCCGCCCGCATGTTCCGCCCACCTCCTGACCACCTTCCTTCGCACAAACAAAAAAAGCCTCCCTGCTCTTCTGCAGGGAGGCTTTTCCGTTTAATTCAGATTGCTGGAATCAGGCCACTGAAGCCGGTGCGTGATCCTGGGAAAAACGGTAATCGCTGTGCGATTTCATAAAATCGATGATTTTCCCGTAAAACTGGTTCAATACCCGGTGCGAGCGGAAGAGGCCCATGTGTCCGGCATCGGCTAGAATCGTCATTTTCTCGGATTCCGGCAGATTCTCAATAAGCGCCACGTGCCCGATCGCCTGCTGCGGCGGGGCGATGGCGTCGTTGGTGCCGCCAAGCGCCCAGATCGGTACACTGTCCGGGTAGTTCCGGATGCTCACTTTCCGGCCGTGAAGCTTCAGGGTGCCGTGGATCAACCCGTTCCGGACAAACACTTCTTTAAACGTATCCCGGATATAACCGGCCGGGAAGTGCAGGGCATGGTTGTACCATTCATAGAACTGCTTCTGACGCCCGGCCGATTCGGTCCGGCCTTCCTTGAAATCGGCAAGCAGGCGGGTCAGGTTCCGGGTGTGCTGGTCGATGCCCAGGATATAAAACCCCAGCACCTGCAGCCGGCCGTCATAGATTTCGCGGCCCTCGCCGATTTCGCCCGCGCCCACCCTGGCCGGAAACGCCTGCATCAGCTTGTCAATATAGCTTTCTCCCATCATTCTTGAGAAATCGGTGAGAAAACCCTTTTCGCCTTCCGTGTGCATGGGTGATCCGGCCGAGCCGAAGGTGCAGGCCAGTTCGGGATACAGGATCACCGTGGAGATCAGCAGCGGGCCGGGCTGGCATACCGCAACCAGGTGGGGGGGCGCTCCGGTAAGGTCCTTCACGTGTGTCAGCATCTGCTTATACTGGCTGACATGCCCTTCGAAGTTTTCGTAATGCCGTTTGCCATCCACATACATCGGAATGTCGGCGGCGCATTTCTGCTCGACGATGGCCATCCGGGTCATGCCCTGATCCCGCAAGTGGATGGCCGTGCGCTCGGCGATATTGGAATGGTGTCCGGCCCGCGGTGCGAAGACCACGGTATAATTGTCAATCACGTGATCCGTATCGGCGGAAATGTCGATGAGCCGCATGCCGGGCAGGTCGAGCAGGACGTCTTTTTCGTCAAAAGCGACATTCCAGGTCTGGGTGGGCGGGGTTTCCGTGAACAGGCGGGTGAAATCAAGCTCTCCCTGGCGCTCCTGTTCATACTGATTGATGCCCGAAGTGATTTTTTCCTCGACGAATTTATCCAGGTTGACGGCGGTGTCGCTGCAGATTGAAAACAGTTCCTTTATCCAGCCGTTATCGGTCTCGTCGGTCTGCGGTATGAAACTGGCCGCCGTGTCGAAACCGGTCCGGATGGCATTGGCATGCAGATCAAAGCCAAGGGTGACCATGCGTGACATCATGTTCGCCATTGATATGCTGGCCTTCATCGGCCATTGTAATCCCTCCATTGCGGCGGTCGCCTGGGGGAATAACGTCATTAGAGAAGCTGGCATACTTGTTCCTTTTTCGGTTGAAACTTCAGGTTTGATGGTGTGATGTAAATACGGAGGATATTCGAAGGGGGGGATGCTCCGCCCCTTTGCAAAAAAGATGTGTGTGCTGCAAGTCCTCGAAGGCGAAGCGACTGCCGGCGACTTTCCATCCACTTTTTATCGCCGGAAAAAACCATATTTCATTTTTGCAAGCCAATCAAGTGTAATTACTCCTATCGGATTGTATGTATTCAAATACATAATTAAAACAAAATTATAGCTTGGTAAAAAAGAGATGGGCGCCGTTTATAGTCATCAGAGTTGTTTTTCTTTTAGTAAAAAAAACAGTCATACGGATTTAGGATAAAACGATGGCATCCCCCGCGTTACGGGGATGTCGGTATTTCGTATTGGATTGATGTGAAAAGCAGATTTTGGAATTGTGCACGAGACCGTGTTTTAGTATGAACTTCAGTATTCCCCTTTTCCGGTTTACGGGGCGGGACGCACATGCTTTACCGGCAGGCGAGTACCGGAAATGCACCGGGAGCTCAGAGCCGCTGGATTGCCCTGAAAGAAGACATAGAGGTTCGAAAGAGGCGTTTAAATATGTATAATGATGATTTAATCCGACTTTTGGAATCCGGCCGGAAAGTGATCGGCTGTTTTCCGCTCTATCCTCCCCTGGAACTGTTCGATGCCATGGGACTCGCGCCGGTAGTGCTCTGGAGGTTTCCCGAACCGATGCCCGAAACCCCGGCAAGCGATTCCCACCTGCAGAATTATGCCTGCTCCGTGGCCCGGCGGCTGACCGATTTTATCCTCTCCGATGCCGGCGGGGCGATCGACGGGGTGTTCATGTACAATGCCTGCGACACGCTCCGCAACCTTCCGGAAATTTTAGAGCACGGCACCCGGGCCGCCGGGCGGCCACTTCCCGTGCACCGGGTGCACATGCCGATGGTGGGGTGCGGGCAGGAACAGGATGTGGATACGGCCGGCTTTATCGCAGACGAATTTGCCGGATTGATTCAGGCACTCGAAACCACCTACGGGGTTGTTTTTTCAGCTGAACGGTTTGAAAAAAGTATTCGCAGGTTTGAAACGATCCGGGATCTTTGCCGGCAGCTGGATATGGCAGCCGCCCAGGGGCGGATTCCGTTTGCCGATTTCGTCCGGGTTGTGCACCGGACCTGGTGGATGAGTGCTGCGGCCCAGGTCGATTTTCTTACCGGCGTGCTGGCGGAAACCCGGGAAGTGTCCCCGGAACCGGTAACCAGAAAAATTACGGGCAGGGTCCTCCTGAGCGGAATCCTGCCGCCTCCGGTTCCGGTTATCGAGGCCATTGAAGGGGCGGGGCTGGCCATTGCGGGAAACGATATCGCCACCCTGTACCGGGCCTACGCGAAGATGCCCGCACCTGCTGCCGACCCGGGCCGCTATTACCACCAGTTTTATCGGGAACATTTTCCCTGTCCCACACTTCTTTATACGGCCGATGAACGCTTTGACACGCTGCTCGACCTCATCCGCCGGCGCGGCGCGTCCGGGGTGATATTCGCAGGTGAAAAATTCTGCGAATATGAATATTTTGAATACCCATACCTGGAAAATCGCCTGAAGGCCGAAGGCATCCACACGCTCCGGTTGGAGATCGCCATGGCGGACGCATCGATTTCCGCCCTTCGAACCCGGATCGAAGCGTTTGCGGAAATGGTGGGGGGGTAAAGCGGAATAAACCATGTCTCGCAAAGACGCAAAGAACGCCAAGCTAAGCCTCAGCAATTCTCGGTGAAATGTGTCTGTGATTAACGGGTGCTACGTAGGAGCGGGCCATGCCCGCGAAAATGCATCCGCCATCGCGGGCATGGCCCGCTCCTACAGAGCCTTTCGACGTTCACCGAGCAATGTTGCCTGCTTATAAACATCAGTATTATTCTTTGCGGCCTTGGCGTCTTGGCGAGAAAAAATACGTTTACGAGGCAATCACATTTAACATGTTGCTTTCGTTTTGATTGATTGAATCAATTGCGAATTGTGAATAGCTAATTGTGAATTGTGAATTAAAGAAAATGCGAAAGAGGAACCCATGACATCCCAGGTAAAAACCGAATCGGGCCGGCATTTGAGCAAAATCATGCGCGACTGCTACATGGACATCCACCAGCGGGCTGCACAGGGGGCGTTTGTGATCTGGA
Source organism: Desulfobacteraceae bacterium (assembly GCA_024636355.1). GTDB lineage: Bacteria > Desulfobacterota > Desulfobacteria > Desulfobacterales > Desulfosalsimonadaceae > JAGXHH01. The sequence goes on from JAGXHH010000073.1 coordinate 14,593, forward strand.
TCGCCATCAATGTGCCGGCCGAACTGTTTGCCGGGTTTGACAACGTGATCTACGCGGTGCCCGAAAGCCATGCGGCGACCAGTGCAGCCAAGGGGGTAGGGGCGCTCCAGTGCGAAAAGGCCGAAAAGATAGGTTACTCCATGGACCTTTGCTCCTATGCCCGCATCGATATCGGCACGGTGGCGGACGGCGGAAACGATTCGCCCACCTTCGGCCTGCCCGCACCGCAAATGCTTGTCTCGGACAACAACAACTGCTCGCTCCTGGTCAAATGGTTTGATGTGCACCACCGGCAAATGGGGATTCCGCATTATATTGTCGACGTGCCGTTCTGTTATTCGCCCCAGCGGGAGAAAGACCGGAAATACATCGTCGAGCAGTTCCGCGGCCTGATCCGGGCCATAGAAGAAAAATCCGGCCAGCGACATGACATGGACCGGGTCCGGGAAGCGATGCAGTATACCAGCGAGGGGCTCGCCCACTGGAAACGGTTTCTGTCTCTTGCCGCTCACCGGCCGTCGGCGATCACCGCATTTGATTCGTTCGTCCAGATGGCCCCGTTTCTTACCCTGCGCGGCACGCCCCAGTTTGCCGAACATTACCGATTGCTCGCAGATGAAACCGAACAGCTGGTCGCCGACTCCCGGTTCCCGGTCCCGAATGAAAAATACCGACTCTTCTGGGATAACATCGCTCCCTGGCACCAGCTCCGGAACATGTCGGCCCGGCTGGCGCAGATGGACGCCAACATTATCGGCGCCACCTATACCCAGTGCATTGGTACCGTAGAGGGGAGCTTCCAGCCGCACCTGTATGCGGGCGGTGATCCGCTCGATTACATGGCCCGCACCCAGAATGCTTACGTCTGCCCGCACGGCATGGAACTGCGCAGCCGGGCCATGGCTGAAGCGGTTGAAACACTGGGGGTGGACGGGATTGTTTTTGCCAGCAACCGCAGTTGCAAGCCGTATTCGATCACCCAGATCGACCAGATGAAACAGATGACCGAAACGCTTGGTATCCCGGCCGTTATGATCGACGTGGATCACGCCGACGCCCGAAAATTCAGCCAGGAAACCGCCTACCTGCGCATCGAGGCACTGCTGGAAAGCATCGAAGCAGGACGCGTAACTGTTTCCTGAAAACCACAGTTCTTCTTGCTCTTGCTCTTGCTCATGATCTTAATCTTAATCTTTAATTTCTTAACCTTGATGAAATCGCAAAAAAGCAGAAAATAACCACAGAGGTCACAGAGGTCACAGAGATTATGGCATTTATAATAAAAGGGCATTACTCTGTGTGCTCTGTGCCCTCTGTGGTTAAAACGGACTTTTTATGAGACGATAAAGATTAAGATTAAGATTAAGAGCGAGAGCAAGAGCAAGAAGAAATCTTATAATGTGACTAAGGAGCTGGATATGGAAGAAACACCCGTCGTTTTAAAACTGGAAGAAAATATCGCCTGGGTCACCCTGAACCGCCCCAACCGCCGCAATGCGATCAACCAGGCGTTGCTGGTGCACCTCTATGATGC
>JAGXHH010000074.1 GCA_024636355.1 Desulfobacteraceae bacterium
GTGGGCTCGGAGATGTGTATAAGAGACAGATAATAGCCGAGCTTCATTTTCACATTTATGGCAAGATAACAGGCGATCGACGACAGCGCCCCAAGGATCAGGGCACCGGACGGTTGAACCACCCCGGCGGCCGGCGTGATGACCACAAGACCGGCCAGGATGCCGGAAGCGAATCCGAGGGACGTGACTTTCCGGAAAATGAACGCCTCCATAACGGTCCAGGTCAGCGCCCCGCTGGCAGCCGATATCTGGGTCATGGTCAGGGCTCGGGCTGTTTCCAGTCCGCTCTGGACCGTGGAGCCCGCGTTGAACCCGTACCAGCCCACCCAAAGCAGGCCGGCGCCCATCAGGGTCATGACCATGTTGTTCGGCTGCATGGCGGTTTTCGGATACCCGCTGCGCTTGCCGATGTACAGGGCCGCCACCAGGGCGCTGATTCCGGCCGAAACGTGGATCACCAGGCCGCCGGCCAGGTCGATGACGCCTGCCGCCCCGGCATTGAAAAGCCATCCGTCGGCCGCCCAGATCCAGTGGCACAACGGGCAGTAGACCAGCAGGAACCAGAGGGCGATAAACAGGCAGTATCCCCGGAAATAGACCCGCTCGGCAAGGGCGCCGCTGATAAGCGCTGGGGTGATGATGGCAAATTTGCCCTGGAACATCGACAGCACGTATTCCGGCACCCCGTTGACGATCGTGTCATCGATTCCCTTGAGGAAAAAGTAGTCGTTGTTCCAGCCGATAAATCCGCCAAGGATGCTGTCTCCGAATGTCAATGAGTAGCCGCAGACGACCCACAGCACGCCGATGAGGGCCATGGCCACAAAACTGTGCATCATGGTCCCGAGAACGTTCTTGGTGCGGACCAGTCCGCCGTAGAACATGGCAAGTCCCGGTATCATCAGCAGGACCAGTGCGGTGGACGTCAGCATCCAGGCGGTTGTGCCGGAATCGACCACCCCCGGTTCCGCGGCCAGTGCCAGGCCCGGGGCCATGATCGCCGTAAAAATGGTAAGCCCCTTGACAGTTGATTTCATGCGCAATTCCCCTTTGAATTGTGTGGTGACTGTTTCCGGATGTATGACAAAATGGTAAATCGAAACGGTATTCCCATGAAAAAAGCAATAAATGCGCCAGAGATTCCATTTTTAGAATAACTAATTGATATTAATTGGAATAAATTTGGAGAAATAAGGATGCGTGCGAAAGCATGCGACATTTTTGTTGATTGCAGTATTTCTAACTTACAAAAATGTAGATTGATTTAAATAATTTTACAAAATTGTATTTTATCGAGTATTAAAGTGTTTTATTTCGGAAGATTATGGCGGAATATTTTTAAGGAGTCTGGGTGGCAGTCTTTGATATGTTTCGATTTAAATCCCTGAAATCGTGCGTAAAATAGAAATGGCAGGAAGATCGACTGTTTTTATTCAAATTTGATGAATTGAGCCGGAAAGTTCAGGTAATCTCTGCAACGAGCACGTCTGTTTTTTCATCCGCCCATCGCATGATCAATATGGATAACAGGCTCAGGATTGCAAAGCCGCCGATCATAGGCAGGGCGGTGCCGTTGTAGGACATGCCGATCAGGATGGCCAGCGGCACCGTAATAAAGGTGGAAAGTGACCCGACAACGGCGGAACCGGTTCCGGCAATGTGTCCCAAAGGCGCCATGGCGATGGCGTTGAGGTTGCCGAAAAGGATGCCGATGCAGAAAAAAGCAATCATCAGGCAGATCATCAGCATCCATAAAGGAGAAAATCCGCCCATTGCGTAAACCACGACCAGGTAAAACGTCGACAGCCCGGCCAGGGTTTTAACTGCCCGGTCCGCCAGTTTCCGCATACCGAAGCGCATGACAATGCGGGAGTTGAGGAAGGCCGCGCAGCCGAGGGCCAGCGCCAGTATGCCGAAATAGAGGGGAAACAGGTTTTCGAGTCCATATACCTCCGTGAATATCTGCTGGGCGGAGGTGAGGTAACCAAAAAACGCACCCATGACAAAACCGGCGACAACCGTATACCCCAGGGCCACGCGGTTGCGGCAGACTTCCGCAAACGCCTTTGCGATCTCTTTTGCGGAAAACGGAATCCGGTGCTGCGGTGAAAGCGTTTCCGGCTGCCGCAGGGCAAACCATGTCAAGGCGATCAGGGCCAGGAATAAGAGCATGCCGAAAATCGACCGCCAGCCGGCAAACATAAGAATTCCCTGGCCGATGGTGGGGGCAAACGCGGGAACCACGATGAAAACGGACATGATCGTCGACATCATCCGGGCCATGGTGCGGCCCTGGTACTGATCCCGGACAATGGCGAGCACAACGGAGCGGGGTCCGGCAAGGCCGATGCCCTGCAGGATCCGACCGAACAGCATGACGGCAAAACTGCTGCTGAAAAGGGAAAACGTGCAGCCGATAAGAAAGAGGACGCCACCGGCCAGCAGCACCGGCTTGCGCCCCATGCTGTCCGACAGCGGGCCGAATACCAGCTGGCCGAAGGACAAGCCGAGAATCAGAAGCGAGACGATCAGCTGAATGTCATTGGCATACTGGACGCCGAGATCCCGGCCGATCCGGGGCAGCGCCGGCAGCATCGTGTCGATGGAGAGCGCCGTCAGGGAAATCAGCAGCGCCATCAGCGCAATCGATTCGACGAATCCCAATACCGGCGCGTCCGTGCCCGCGGTTGCGGAATCCGGTTGTCTGTTTGTTGCCATGGAAGAATGCCTGTTCTTTTCACTTTGGTTGCCGGAGTACGTGATGGGCTTTTCTATCATGGAAACGCCATCGTGTCAGGGGATTTAAAAAGCGGGTTTCAGGAATTGCGATTCGTCTTCCGATTATGCCCGGGCAGCCTGTTGACATTAGAATCCTGCACCCTAGTATTTAAAGTAGAAACCGGCGCATGGCCGAATGTTTTCCTTTAACCATGAGGATGAAGATATGACAATAAAAGTTCTGATAACCAGAAGGATTCCGGAGGAAAAGCGGAGTGAATTGTTGCCGCTTCTCATCCGGCTTCGAAAAAGAGCCACTTCCCGACCGGGATATATTTCCGGACAGACGCTTCAAAATTATGAGGACCCCGAAGATGTCCTGGTCATCGGTTCCTGGCAATCCGTGGACAGTTGGATCGCCTGGCGCGACAATCCGGAAAGAAGGGCGCTCCAGGAGGAAATCGACCGGCTGCTTCCGGCAAAGACGGAATATAAGATTTACCAGTGGGGATAGGTTTTAAAGACAAAAGGGGAGTGGAATGAGCAACGGTCCAAAAGAACCGGAAAAACAAGATTTCAAGTGTCCCGAGTGCCGTCAGCAATTAAAACGCAGGCGAACGAAAACCCCTGATGAATGCGAACTGATCTGCGGGGGCTGCGGTGCAAGCTTCGACGTCTGTGACCTGGAGACCGTGGAAAAGCTGAAAAAAGACCAGTAAGCCATGTTGTACCGGTTCCCAAGCTCCGGCTTTGTTCTGGTTCCCAAGCTCCCGCTTGGGAACCCGGTTTAAGGAAGCTCCCACTTCCTCTCTCCGTGAAAACAGCATGAAGGGAAGGGGTCAAATCTTTATTCTTGACAAATCATCCCACATACACATCGAATCGTTGTTTTAGCGTAGAATCCCTTTCCCGTTTTCAGTCTCAATCGTTTCCTTGAGATACAAACTGAATTGTAATCAATATTTCAAATATAGCTCCCGATTTCATTTTGCTTGATAATGCAAAAATGTGTCTGTGATTAACGGGTGACCACGTAGGAGCGGGCCATGCCCGCGAAAATGCATCCGCCATCGCGGGCATGGCCCGCTCCTACAGTGCCTTTCGACGTTCACCGGGTATTGCTGCGGCCCGTCCCATTTTCCTCGACCCGCTCATTATTCGATCTTTTCCGTTCTTCCATGTACCGGTCATATGTCATGCAGTCCACGCTATCGAGGCACCGTTGTATCTCGGTCTGATTGTTGTTATTCCGGTAACATTCCGGCCGTTGCCGTTCCCGTAAGCCTTCATACCATGCCCGATACGTACAGCTTTGAATTGGCAGGCAGGCGCATCCGAAGAACAGTAAGATCAATAACCGCACAAGCATGAAGGTCTTTTCCTTTAAAAGTGAACGCCAGCGGTGTCTACTGCACCACTTTTTAAACGGACTGTTTTGGCCCTGAAAAATTTATTTTAACGATTCAGCCAATGTCATATTTTGCGAAAAGCCGATCCGTGGGCGTGCTCGGAAAACCGGTGACATAGGTGCTATTGAGCATAGGATGTGCTGACGAAGGAAGCGCATCGGCTGATAAAAGATTTAAGCTTCGTTCGTCATTGCGGCAAGGCCGCAATCCAGTCTTTGCGCCTGGAAAAATTTTTCTGCGCCAGCAGGGCGGACACGCAGGTCCGCCCCTACGGATGACAAATCGTATTGTAGGGGCGGACCTGCGTGTCCGCCCTGGTTCCAAGTACCATGAAGATCATGAAGAAAACATGCAAGTCTCATGTCTTTGACTTCTTCATGTTCTTCGTGCTCTTCATGGTAAAATGGATTCTTGAGCAGTTTCGATGGATTTTGCCAATATTTAGTAATCATTAACATGTACCACGTCCACTCAAGGTTTGACCTGATTTCCTCATCTTTTAACTTGCATACAATATCAAGCAAGTAGAAAAACTACTTTACACGCAAACCGGTTTTGGTTATACAATTTCACTTATAAAAGCAAATTTTTATTCTTCTATCATGGTGACCTGTGACATAAAGTAGCAGGGAAGCCTGTGACCGCCACTCCCTCATTCCAGCAGACGCCATCAGGATTCGGTAAATGGAAAAACTTTTTCGTGACAGGATTTTTGCGCCGGCACTTGTGCTCCTGATGTTTCTGGGTTCAGCACAGTCTGTTTTTGCGGCTTTTCCGACCGACTGGAGCTACCGCAAAAGCCACGTCATCAACTCTGCATCCGGTGCGGGAAGCACCTATCAGGTCCGCATTACCACCCACTACGGGGCCGGGGCGGATTCCGGCGAAAATGTATACCTCAACAGCCGTTGCCGGACGGATTTCGGTGATGTCCGGTTTGTTTCCTCGGATGGCGCCACCGAGCTGGATTACTGGATGGAGACCGCAACCAGCGGGGTCAACGCTGTCTTCTGGGTCAAAGTGGCCGATGACCTGGACGCGGCCAACCAGACCCTCTACGTATATTACGGAAACGCAGCGGCAACGACGACCTCCGACGGGGACACTACCTTTATCTTCTTTGATCATTTTGACGTGGACCTTTCCAAATGGACAAGGGAAAAGGAGCCGGTGCTCGATGCGATAAAGCTTTATGATGCCCAAAGTTACGTCCGGTGCGGCGGCGGGACAACAACCAACCCGTTCGGACATACCTCCCTGGGTTCATCGCCCGCATACAGCGGGTTTGTAGACGGCGCCATCGAGGTCCGCCTGAAAGAATCCGCCAATGCCCTGGCCGAAATTGCCTATCGCGGCAATTATGCCGCAAACACCGGCTACAAGAGCCGGTATGACAGCCGGGCCGGTACCGAATCGCCGCACATGAGGCCTTCCTTTTTTGGTTGGCAGTCGTTCGGGATTCCTGTCACACGGTTCGGCATCGGCAACGAGGAGTGGTTCCGGGGTACGGTGGCGGTCACCTCCGACAACATGCACTGGATTTTTCGAAACGACTTGCTGATGAGCACGGCAACCGCTTCAGAGTTTGCCGGCCCTGGTGAAATCGCTCTTCAGAACCATTACGGATCATATTCGGATTTCGACTGGGTCGCGGTACGAAAATATGTCAATCCCGAACCGGCCCATGATGCATGGGGTGCGGAAACCCTTGTCAGTGCGGATGTCTGGGCGACCAAGAGCGTGGCGTTGAGTAATGACGCGGACGCGGACCAGATGATCACCCCAGGCGATACGCTGCAATACAATGTGAAAATTTACAACACCGGCAATGCTGCCGCGCTGGGGGCGGCCTTCACCGATCCCATTCCGGCGGATGTGACTTATGTGGCCGGCGGCGTGGCGGCCACGAGTGGTTCGCCCTCCTATAATTCCGGTACCGGTGAGATCGAATGGATTGGTGATGTAGCCGTAGGCGATATGATCGTCATCACGTTCGATGTAACCGTCAACGGCGGCGTTCCCCTGCTCACCGTTGTTTCAAACCAGGGGACCGTAAATTATGACGCCGACAACGATGGGATAAACGACAGCTTCACCCTCACGGACGGTAACCCCGACACGGCGGGCATCGAGACGACGGATTTTACCGTCGGCGGTGCGGCCCACGGTCTCGGCACAAAGATCGCCTTGGAGATTGACGGCGTCGCACCGCTGGAACCCGGTGATACGATCGAGTATACCATCGTTATCACCAACCAGAGCGGGTTTGACGGCAACGGGATCGAATTCACTGATCCCATCCCGGATCATACAACCTATATCGCCGGCAGTGTCAGCACGCCGACCGGAACGGTGGAGACCAAATCGCCGATCCTGTATATCAAAGACATCAGTATCCCCGCCCACACCCAGATCACCATTACTTACCAGGTGAAGCTGGACAATCCCATGGCCGCCGGTGTTACTGCGGTCAGCAACCAGGCCGATGTGTTTTATGACAGCAACACCGACGGGATAAACGATACCCACCAGCACACCGACGGTGATCCGGGAACTCCGGGAAATCAACCCACCGTGACCACTATAGTGGTCAGTTCGATTTCCGGGACGGTCTTTGATGACAACGGCAACGGCGGGGGCACAGCCGGAAACGGCATACAAGACGGAACCGAACCCGGGCTTTCCGGCGTCACGGTTGAGCTCTACGACGATACGTCGGCGTTTCTCTATGACACCACAACCGACGGTAGCGGAAACTATCTGTTTACGGGGCTCCCGTCCGGAACCTATACGGTGAAAGAGGTTAATCCGACATACTATGTCATCCCCAACAGTGTCACCACCGCCGTTCCGTCCGACAGCACGGTCACAGTTAATTTCGGGGACCAGCCCAACGGTTATGCCGACCTGGAGATCAGCAAAACCTGTGTGACGTTGTACGCAGACGACACCAACCAATTGGTCTTCCTCCTCACGGTAACCAACAACGGGCCGGATGCCGCAACAGATGTGGACTTAACCGATGATTTAACCGCATTGGCCGCAGCCGGGCTGAGCAATATCCAATATACACAAGACGGCGGCGCATTGACTCCCTGGCCGGTGACCCACGCCCTGTCGTTGGGGGCCATGGCCGCGGGAGACTCACATGATATCCGGATCTATGCCAACGTCTCCGGATCCTTTGTTCCGGGACAGAACACGGCCACCGTGGTATCCGATATATTTGATCCGAATACCTTTGATAATACAGCGTCCTGCACCGGCCTGATCTCCTCGGTGGGCCGGGGAGCCATAGAATTTCTCCCGGTTTCCAACACCAGCGTTTCTGTCCCTTCAAGCGCCTCGCTGGAACTGACCACCGCGGGAACGCTGGAAGCCTGGATCTATCCAACCGAATTTAATGCGGATGCCGGGATTATCATGAAAGGCGAAACCACGGCCTGCTACGGGATCGGACTTGGCGGCGGGGGTGCCGGGAATGTGTTCTCGGGCGGCTCGGCACAGAACGTCGGTTTTGTGCTCTACGACACCTCCGGTACTAAATATCTGTTAACTGCGGATACGTATGCGCTTTCGGCCAACCGGTGGCACCATATCGCCTGCAAGTGGGACCTTGGCGCCTCTCCGCAAATGACGATCTACATCGACGGGGTGGAAAAAGCCACCGGCGATCCGGGCATTGCCGATGTACGCACCAATGCCGAAGACCTGCTCATCGGATTTCAAAACATCACATCCGGAAATTATACAGGTGCTCTGGACGAGGTCCGCATCTGGGATTCGGCCAGGACCCAGACCCGGGTTCGGAACACCTTGTGCCATAAAATCACCGACAGCGAACCCGACTATTCAAACCTCATGGGCAACTGGCGGTTTGACGAGGACAGCGGTTCGGTCTGCAACGATGTTTCGGAAAACGTCAATATCGGTTTTTCCAACTGTTTCCGGATCTGCTCTTCCGCTCCTGTCGGTGATGACAGTGCCCATGATTACAGCGGCGCTTCGGCCACGGAGTTTCAAGTACTGAATTTCGCTTCGGGCTATGGCGACCGCATGACGGTCACCGGAGACGGCGGGGAATGGAATTCGGCATCGGGCTCCTGTCTGCATGTCTACCGGGTCGATCACGCCCCGGCCAAGGCCGGTCAGCCCTTCTTCTGGAAAGATCTGGGACGGTCCCCCCACTACTGGGGGGTGTTTAAATCCGGCGGGAGCAATTTGACCTACGAGGTTGTTTATACATATGCCGGATATCCGGTCTCCAACAATGAAGATCATCTGGAACTGGGGCGTCGCAACCATAATGGCGAAAACTGGGTAGCGGCCAAGGCCGAGCTCGATACAGGAAACCACACACTTAGCAAATCGGGTTTTAGCGGCACCGAATTCATCCTCGGGCAGAATGTGGACCCTGTCTCTTATACACATCTGACGCTGCCGACGA
>JAGXHH010000075.1 GCA_024636355.1 Desulfobacteraceae bacterium
GAGATGTGTATAAGAGACAGCCTTCGGGGGCATGCACCGTTTCCGACAGGGTTTCCGCCGCAGACTGCAGCAATTCTTTTAAATTGTCACGGGAGATCTTGAGCACATTGGTCCGCAGGGTGAGAGGGGCGATGGTGTTGACATGCTCGCACAATTCGCGGGTCTCGTCATAACCGAAACGATCGACCCAGCGCCGGATCAGCCATGTGGGAAACGATTGATCGACGGAAAGCCATAACAGGGGATCCGTGTTCGCGTCCGGCCATTCGATTTTTTCCTGGTTGCGTACCACGTTTCGAAGCAGGCCGTTGACGAAGCGAACCTCCCAGGGGGATGCCGCTTCCTTGGCCAACTCAACAGAAGTGTTTACCGCTGCGGATTCCGGAACCCGGGTGAGATAAAAAATCTGGAAAACTCCGATCCGGAGGATATTCAACACGGACGGGTCGACTTTTTCGATCGGGTTTTTTAAAAACCGGCTGATAATCCAGTCCAGCCGCCCACGCCAGCGCAATACGCCGAAAATGAGCGCATAGGAAAGGTTTTTATCCCTCCGGGGCATTTTCGAAGAGCGGGTATCGAATTGTTCGGTCAGCAGACGATCGAGCGTTGCCTGCCCATTGTCCAGCGCGTTTAATATCGCCAGTGCGGTTTTCCGGGGATCTGTTTCAATCATGACAAAACAGTTCCCGGAGGCATCGGTTTGCCCTTCAAAAAATCGGTTATACCCATCTGCTTCCCTGATGCTCCCTGAATATTCAGGATACTCAGGGCATCCTTGCCGGTAGCGACCCGGAGTTCATCGGTAAAGGAGGAAATCACCGTGCCGGGTGGACGCGATTCGGTCATGGAGACGACCTTCGCCCTTAATATTCTGAGCCGTTTTTCTCCCATAAAGGTGTACGCTCCAGGCCAGGGCGTCAGCCCTCGAATGGTCCGTTCGATCTGATCGGCATTCTTCTGCCAGTCGATATGGCCGTCGGACTTTTGGAGCAGGGGGGCATAAGTCGCTTCCGCATGATTCTGGGTAATGGGCCGAATGGTGCCGGCCTGGAATCCCTTCAAGGTTTTCATCAGCACTTCGGCGCCGAGTTCGGCCAGTTTGTCGTGCAGCATGCCGGCCGTATCGTCGCCGTGGATCGGCATGGGCTCCATTGTCAGGATCTCGCCTGTATCAAGCCCTTTGTCCATTAACATGGCCGTCACACCGGTCTCGGATTCCCCATCGACAATCGCCCACTGGATCGGTGCGGGTCCCCGGTACCTGGGCAGCAGGGAGGCATGCAGGTTGACCGCTGCGAGGCTGGGAATTTCCAAAACCCGTTTGGAGAGGATATGGCCGAAAGCCACTACCACCAGCAGATCCGGCTGGCGGCTGCGAAGCACTTCATAGAAGGCATCCGTTTTGACCGATTCAGGCTGAATCACCTCGTATCCGAGCAACTGCGCCGCCGTCTTGACGGGAGGCGGGCAAAGCTGCCGACCGCGGCCCTTGGGCCGATCCGGTTGAGTGACCACAAGTTCTACCCTGCAGCCGAAGGTGCCAAGCGCTTTTAACGCGGGAACGGCAAACTCGGGCGTGCCCATGAAGATGACTTTAAGAGGGGAGCTCATTCGCTTTTCAACATTTTTTGCCGTTTACGTTTATAAATCTGGCGCTTGAGGGCGCTGACCCGATCGATGAAAAGGATGCCGTTTAGATGATCGATTTCGTGCTGCAGGATCACTGCCGGTGTGCCTTCCACTTCGAATTTCATGTGTTTTCCGTCACGGTCGAGTCCTTCGACGATGATTCGTTCAGCCCTGCGGACATCGCATCGGAAATCCGGTACGCTCAAACACCCTTCGTTCTCGGATATGGTTACCCCGTGGTATTCGATGATTTTCGGGTTGATCAAAACCTCGAATTTCCGGGCTTCCAGGTCGGCTTCAGCATCGTAGACAATAATGCTCCGGTCAATGCCGGCTTGAATCGCCGCCAATCCGACTCCGGGGGCATCATACATGGTATCTGCCATATCCTCTATGATTTCCTGCAGCGGATCATCAATTTTATCTACCGGCTTGACGGGCTCTCTCAGAAATTGATCGGGATAGGCGAGTATTTTCATTATAGCCATAATGTATCACTGTCTTTTATTGAATATATTCGGATAACAGGTTCCTTGCGTCAAGGATATCCTGATTGATTTGCCCGGAAAGTGCCTCGATACTATTGAACTTTTGTTCGTCACGGATCCGACGGATAAAATTGACCCGGATCTGTTTGCCGTACAGATCTCCTGAATAATCAAGAATATGGACCTCTACGGTAAACTGGTGATCGTCAAAAGTCGGGCTGTAGCCGATGTTGGCCACGCCGATGCGCTTGCCATCGGGAATGTCGACCGTCACGGCATAGACACCTGTTTTGGGGCAAAGTTCATCCTGCAGTGCAATATTTGCCGTCGGAAATCCAAGAAGACGCCCCCCCCGGTTGCGCCCGCCCGTGACCGTTCCCCGCAGCTGATAATGGCGTCCGAGCAGGCTCCGGGCATATGCCACATCGCCTTGCCCGATTACTTCACGCACCCGGGTGCTGCTGACGCGTTCCGGCAGGTTATCCGGTAGCGATACCCAGTCCGCCACGATCACTTCGAATCCGAGGCGCTCGCCGTGGGTTCTTAAAAATTCGATATTTCCCCTGCGATTTTTGCCGAATGTGTAATCCTTACCGATGACAATGGCTTTGAGTCCGATCTGTTTGACAAGGATTTCTTCTGTAAATTCCCGGGCGGTCACTGCGGCAAAACTTTCACTGAACGGAATGCAGATCGTGACATCGATTCCCAGGTTTCCAAGAAGTTCGAGTCTCTGTTCCAATAACGTAATCAGGGGAGCAGACGCCTTATGGTTCAAGACCTTGACCGGATGAGGATCAAAGGTGATCGCCACTGACGTCCCGCCGATCTGAGCGGCTTTATCCCTGACCAGTGAAAAAATTGCCTGGTGCCCCCGGTGCACACCGTCAAAATTGCCAATGGCCACTACCGCATGTTTAAAAGGTTCTTTGATCTCTTTGAGTCCGTGTATTACCTTCATAAAAAAATCATTTCCGCGTTGAAATTATGGACTTGACTTCTGTGTTTGAAGGCTATATAGAAGATCTTTCGTTCGAAATCAATCAATACTTTTGATTGCTCGGACATGCCGAAGTGGCGGAATTTGGTAGACGCGCTAGGTTCAGGGTCTAGTCCGCGTATGCGGGTGGGAGTTCGAGTCTCCCCTTCGGCACCATAAAAAAAGTTGAAGCCGTAACCGTTTTGTTACGGCTTTTCTTTTTCACGCCGCAACTGCTTAAACATAACCATTTTTTCCTCCCGACTAAGGTCTCCCGGCGCTATTCCCCCTATGTTGCCCGTTTCATTATTCCTGCAGGAACACTTGTCCTTTAATCCAATCCACCATCCTGGCGGCATGGGAGCCGTTCCAGTAAATCCGGCGGCAATGGGGGCAGGCATAAAAAACCTTATGCTGATGAAAAATTTTTAGATTTACCTGATCCCGAATCTCCGGACGTTCAATCGGTTCCAAAAGAGCATTGCATCGGAGACAGCGGGACAAGGGGCGGATCTGCTCTGACAGATCAAAACGCCTGACCACCTCAAGCAGTTGGCGATCCGGGATTTCATTCCGAACCCGATACGCGTGAGTGAGCCTATGATTTTGCATGAGCCGGGCACTTCTTGACAGAATCGTTCGGCCTGCCTTCCGGGAACCGGCGAAAAGCAGACCATCGCCACCCTTTATATAAAGGGTATCGAAGCCGAGCATGCGCAAGTACTTGGCAAGTTTGCCAAGATGGTCTGCGGCAACAAACCGGGGGGATCGCAAGGGTCGGCCGGGCAGGGGAGTTGTCCGGGCAATGTCGAAGGATTCGAAGACCGGATAAACCGACAGGCGATCGCCCTCGACGAGCGCCCGGGAAAAATCTGCCGGCGTACCATTTACCAGGGCAAGATCGACTGACGCTTCCGGTACTTTAAAAGATTCAATCAACTGTATTACCATGGTGCCAGGTTCCACATCCCGGACAAGATCCTGCCTGCGACTGTCAGGCGGCAGGTAATCGTTTAATTCTTCATAAAATCTTACCAGAATCTTCATTGTTCGTACATAAACGGTTGATTTATAGAATGATCATAAGATAAGAAGACATATCCACGAAAACTTGAGGTCTGAAAACAGGGATATGTTTCAATGCGCATACCTTCCCGAATTGTTCTATACTTAAAGACGCTCGCCAATATTTTGATCGAATTGACATTTCTTTCAATCGTCAGTTTTGTTCTTTGTGCGGCATTGCTCTATGTGGGAGATATGTTCTGGTTTCTTTACCTTGAAACGCCAATGGGGCAGAAGTTTGTTGCATCCTTTCAGGACCAGGCCGGTTCAATTATAGAAATATTTTCTTTTGACATCCTCCGATTCTCCATCGACCTCACAGTGTCGGCACTTTTAGTATGCATTGCCGTCAGTTGCTGCAGTCGCCTGCTGCATATCAGCCGTCATTTGTACCTTTCGGGAGGTTTTTTCAGCAAACTCTTTTTCTGGGGCTTTCCACTGACAGCACTTGTCACGCTTCACATTTGCAACTCTTACGGATTTGAAGATTATAGAATCGTCGGACTTTTTGCTGCAGTTCCGACATTTTGCCTGTTTATGAGTTGCTTTAAGTATTCGGACCAACTGCTTCCGGAATTTGGAGATTTGGCCCGTTCGTCCCTTGTTTTCACAAGAGAAGCATGGGCATGGGCGATCGTAACAATCACCGCCGCCGATTACGAAGACATCGGGTTTGCATGTGACAGATTCCGGGAAAAAATGGAGGCATACCTCAAAAAATTAGGATTGAGAAACAGAACCCCAATGGCTTAACTATTGACCTTTGAATTACGGACAAGACGGTTCAGAGGTGATCTGATGCCCCTGGCTTTGAAAAACGGATTTGTAAAAACAAACCGGATACAAATAAAAAAGGGTACCGCTGCCCGCAGACAGTCAATACCCTTAGTGTTTTTTGGCGCGCCCGGCAGGATTCGAACCTGCGACCTACGGATTCGTAGTCCGGCACTCTATCCAGCTGAGCTACGGGCGCGTAACGAATGTTGACAGTACATATGCCATAGCGGAAGCGATGTCAACGATAAGTTGCACGATTGGGGCATTGATTTTCCGGAACTTCAATTAACATGTAAATTATAAACATTTGTACGATGAATTCAATCTCAATTAATCCCGGTCACACTCGGGATTGTGATGTATATTTCATGAAGCGGGCGCTGGTACAGGCACAACTGGCCGAATCCATAGCAGAGGTGCCGGTGGGCGCCGTGATGGTGGATCAGTCGGGCCGTATTCTGGCAGAATCCTACAACCAGACGATCCGCCTGAATGACCCGACTGCACACGCTGAGATTCTTGCATTGCGGGCAGCAGGTGCAGTCCTCGGGAACTATCGCTTGTTAAATACTACCCTCTATGTTACCGTCGAGCCTTGTGCCATGTGCATGGGTGCGGTAATTCATGCCCGGTTGAAGCGGGTGGTATTCGGAGTTCATGATCCCAAATGGGGAGCGGCCGGTTCCGTATATAACTTTTCCACTGATGACAGGTTCAACCATCAGACGGAAATTATCAGCGGGGTCTGCGCAGAAGCATGTCGGGATCTCCTGGTGAATTTTTTCCGGGCGAAGCGGAAAAAACCGACCTGATCCGATCAGGCCACCACGACGGCTAAAAATTTGATACATGCGAATTTATTGATATACGTCTGAATCGATTACCTGTTGAAAGCAAAGGAGCCACAATTGTCAAATCTCGTGATTGTCGGAACCCAGTAGGGGGACGAGGGAAAAGGAAAAATCGTCGACCTGCTGGCTGAATATTCCGATTACGTCGTCCGGTTTCAAGGGGGGAACAACGCCGGCCATACCATGGTGGTCGAAGGAGAGCAGTTCATCAGCCACCTGGTGCCTTCCGGAATCCTTCAAGGAAAAACGTGCATTATCGGAAACGGCATGGTTGTCGATCCGGGGGTGCTCATTGAGGAAATCGACTATCTCACCGGCAAAGGGATCCGTGTCACTCCAGAGCAGCTCCGGATCAGTGAAAAGGCGCATATTATCCTGCCGTATCACAAAGCCCTCGACCATGCCTGTGAAAGTGACAGCAAAAACAAAAAAATCGGCACAACAGGACGCGGCATCGGTCCTTGTTATGAAGACAAATCGGCTCGACGGGGAATTCGATTTGTCGACCTGCTCGATGAGAATTTCGCTGAAAACGTCCGGGCCGTTTCCGAAGAAAAAAATTTCCGCCTGAAAGAGTATTATGCCGCAGAGCCGATCGACATTGACACCCTTGTGGATCAATATGTCATGTACCGGGAGCGACTGGCCCCGTACGTCACCGATATTTCAGTCGTGATCGATCTGGCCATTCGGGACGGCAAGCGGATCCTTTTTGAAGGCGCCCAGGGGACTCACCTGGATATCGATCACGGGACCTATCCGTATGTGACATCATCGAACACGATTTCCGGAAATGCCTGCTGCGGCTCCGGCGTCGGACCCAAACGTATCGACGGTGTCATCGGCATTGTCAAAGCCTACACCACCCGCGTGGGCGAAGGACCTTTTCCGACGGAGCTTTTTGATAAAACCGGGGACTTCCTGCAGCAGAAAGGAGCCGAGTTCGGTGCAACCACCGGGCGCAAAAGACGCTGCGGTTGGATCGATATCGTTATGCTTAAGAATGCCGTTCGGTTAAACAGCCTGACGGGTTTCGCCGTTACCAAGCTCGATGTTCTGGGCGAGCTCGATGAAATAAAGATCTGCACGGCTTACATGCATAAGGGCCAGCGGATTGATCATTTTCCCACCAGCCTGAAGGTGCTCGAGGCATGTGAACCCGTATTTGAAAGCATGGCCGGATGGCAGGAAGATATCTCGTCGGTTCGCCGTTATGAGGATCTGCCGGAAACGACGCGACAGTATTTGAAACGGATAGAAACACTGACGGAAACGGCTGTCGACATTATTTCCGTCGGACCGGGGCGGGACCAGACCATCGTCGTGAAAAATCCTTTTCAATAACATAGCGGATTAAATGAAATATGCAGCCGGCATGCACATTGGCCACAATTTTTGATTGACAATGACAACAGAGTCCAATAAATAGCACCCATCAGTCGGGACGTGGCTCAGTCTGGTAGAGCACAGCGTTCGGGACGCTGGGGTCGCAGGTTCAAATCCTGCCGTCCCGACCATGATCAATTTCAAAAAATCAGCCCGTGGAATACCACGCGGCTGATTTTTTTGGTTTCTTCTCTTCCCATTTAATCCTGCCCCCGATTCATTCCCCTCCACTTAATTGAAAATGGCTGTACTGTTTAGATTATTCGCGCGCATGCACGCAGGGCCTGTTTCTGTCTATAACACAAGCGACCGGGGAAACCGGTTCCATTTTTAAAGACGAAATGATGCAATACTTTCCATACAAATACTTGATTTAATATATTTTTAAAAACCGTTCAAAAAAAAACTCAAAATTCTACCCGTTATTTATTTGCATTCTCCTGCTCCCGGACACATCTTTTACATAGTCAAACTGCTAATTTTTAAAGTGTAGTACGAAAATGTTTTTTGGGGTTGCGTTGAATTTTGAAACCTGCTACGTAAGTAGCAAACATTTAAAAGTAATCTAATTGCTTCGTTCATTCTCCAAAACCGATTCCGGTATTTTCTGGAGATTGAAAAATTGTGAATTGATTCCACATAATCCGCAGGAAGCAAGCATTTACCGCTCCGGGAAAAAACTTTGTATTTCTCGCTTTTCATCATATTCAACTCTTTGTTTCAAAAAAATTCAACCACGACTTCCCGCTTTTCACTTCAGTCAGGTCATCCCGACTGCCAGGTCAAAGCCCGACATTCTTTGCTACTACTGCCCATCTCTAAGCTATATCCCGTCAATATGCGGATAATCTGCCCGTTTTTTTCATCGTGCTTAATCCTTCTACTCCCGGGACTCAATCCTGGAGTTTCGCATACCTTAATTTCTTCTAAAACACATCAATCCGGTTCTATTCAATTTTTCAGAGAGTACCCTCAATCAAGGAGGCAACCTATTGTTTCAAAGCCCGTCAAATAAATCCGTTTTGATCCTTATGCTCTTTGTCGTTTCCATCATATTCGCAACTCCGGCCTGCTCTGCGGAAGACAGGGACAAGAAACGAGCTGGAAGTGATACCAGCGATTATGTGGCCGTTGTCAACGGGGAGAAAATTCCCATAGAAGAACTCAACCGTAAAGTAGATCTTATTAAGCAGAGATATGAGGGCATGGGTCGGCCGCTTGAAAGCGAACAGCTCAAGACTCTCAGAGAAAACATACTGAACAACATGGTCGAAAAGGAACTGCTCTACCAGGAGACTCGGAAGCAGGGTATCGAGGTTGCGCCCGCAGAAGTTCAAAATGAATTCGACAAGATTAGAACCAAATTTCCCGTTCCGGAAGAATTTCAAAAGAAGATCAAGGAGATGGGATATACGGAAGACATCCTGAAACAGCAGATACATGAAAACCTGGCCGTCAAGAACCTCATAGACCAGGAAGTTGTCGCGCAAATCAAAGTGACCGATGAAGAAGTCAAAGCCTATTACGAAGCCAATAAAACCGAATTCACCATACCCGAACAGGTCCGCGCCCGGCATATCCTTATCAAAGTCGGACTGGATGCCAGCGACGCCGAAAAAGAGGAGGCCCGGAAAAAAATCAGGGAAATCCAGAAAAAACAAGAAAATGGTTCTGATTTTGCCACTCTTGCCAAAGATTATTCCGAGGGGCCGAGTAGTAAAGATGGGGGGGACCTTGGATTTTTCAGCCGTGGCCAGATGGTCGAAGCCTTTGACAACGCCGCTTTTTCACTCGAACCTGGAAAAACCAGCGATATCGTGGAAACCCGATTCGGCTATCACCTGATTCAAGTCGAAGACCGAAATCCGGAAAGCCAGAAATCCTTCGATGAAGTCAAAGCAATGATTCGTGAGGAGCTCCAGCGACAACAGGTGATTCAGCAACTCGGGCCGTATATTGAGTCATTAAAGCAGAAGTATCCCGTCGAAATCAATCTGTCCGACGCCGAAAAGGAATAACGAGGGATTCCTCCGATTGGCTGTAGGCAGAAACGATAGGGGAGGCGGTTTAAGCGTTTTTTTCACCGGATCAGATGGTTTTCGGAAAAAGCATGCTGCTTTTTAATCGGAGGCGTCCGGATTTAGACCGCGGGGTGTGAGAATGTTTTAACATCAAAGGAGGTTTAAGTTGGCTAAAGGAACGGTTAAATGGTTCAATGACAAAAAAGGGTATGGGTTCATTCGGCATGAAGAAGGGCGCGACATTTTTGTCCACTATTCGGCAATTGATCAACCGGGATTCAAAACACTGGCCGAAGGCGAAGATGTAAGTTTCGAAATCGAAGAAAGTCAGCGCGGCCCCGTGGCAAAAAACGTGATGCGAGAAGCAGGGTGATTTCCTTCTCCAATTTCTTCAAAAACTCTCGGAAAGTGCCGTCAAAAACGTGGTATTTCCGGGAGTTTTTGCTTTTTAATGGCCTTATAAATATCCTGGCCCAGAGGACCAGGTTTTGGTTGTCCCTGAAAGGGGCTTTATTCCCCTGGTTCGTTAGAAAAGAATCCAGAATACAGGAGCCAGGAGCCAGAAGGTATTCGGATGTCGCTTCGCTCCGGCATATTCTCTATCCTGATTGAGCCGAAGGCGAATC
>JAGXHH010000076.1 GCA_024636355.1 Desulfobacteraceae bacterium
AGATGTGTATAAGAGACAGGCACCCTGGTGGAAAACCGGGTCGCAGCTTTCCCGGATGCGGTCACCGCCCGGGGGAAGAATCACCTGGTGGAACTGCAGAAACTGGTAGCCGAAGGCCACCGCTGCCTGATGTTTTATGTGGTTCAACGGATGGATGCGGATGCCGTGCGGCCTGCGGATGAAATCGATCCGGAATACGGGCGGGAACTGAGAAAAGCGGTCGCGGCCGGTGTCGAGATTGTCGCCTATGACGTCGATATGGACCTCACGGGCATCCAGGTTCGCAACCGACTGCCTTTCCGGTTTTAAAGCAGGAGATCAGAGAATTTCCGGAACGGTCTCAGGATGTTCATTGATAAACCGGTACAGTGTGGCCCGACCCACTCCCAGCAGTTTGGCGGCTTTGACCTTGTTGCCACCGGTTTTTTCCAGGGCCGCACGGACCGAGTCGTAATCGAGTTTTTTGTTCGGCCCGCGCCTGGGGCGGCAGACGACCTCCCGCAATTCCATCGGCAGATCCGCGGGCAGGATCAACTTGCCGTTGCACTTGACAATGGCAAACTGCAAGGCATTCTGGAGCTGCCGGACATTTCCGGGCCAGTCATAATCCATCATCTGTGAGAGCGCTTCCCGGGAAACCGCAAGCTGCGTTTTATGGTCGTGATCGATACCGAACTGGTGGAGAAAATGCTGGATCAATAATGGAATATCGTTTCGCCTGTCGCGCAGGGGAGGCAGATGGATCGGGATGACATTCAAGCGATAAAACAGATCTTCCCGAAACGTTTCTTTCCGTACTTCGTTTTTCAGGTCTTTGTTCGTGGCGGAAATTATCCGGACATCAACGCTGACCGTCTTCTCCCCGCCGACCCTGTCGAACTTGCCGGTCTGCAGGAATCGCAGCAATTTCACTTGAAGGTCCCGGGGCAGTTCGGCGACCTCGTCTAAAAAGATGGTCCCCCCGTGGGCGAGTTCAAATCGCCCTTTTTTATCGCGAATGGCACCGGTAAACGCGCCTTTGACGTGACCGAAAAGCTCACTTTCGATCAGCCCTTCCGGAAGGGCTCCACAATTAATCGGTACAAACGGCCCCCCGCCCCGACGGCTTTCCTCGTGGATGGCTTCCGCCACCAGTTCTTTTCCAGTGCCGGTTTCGCCGTAAACGTGCACGGGGAAATCGTAGCTCGACAAATCCCGAATCTGCTGAAACACCTGCAGCATCTGGTGATCCCGCCCGATAATGTCGCCGAACCCGGTCATTTCGCCCGATTTCATCTGGAATTTCAGAAAATCGGTCATATCCCGGAGCATCGCCATGACACCGAAGATCTCCCCGTTTTCATCCCGCAAGGGGTTTACGGACATTTCCACCTTGCGGCTTTCGCCGTCCCGCGTGAGGATATTTACCGGGTATTCCAAACGATCCGTTAAATGCAGGTGCGCGTCTTCGCGACGATCGGCAAACAGGCACCGCTCGCCGCAGAAAGGTGCACCGAAGGTTTCGTGGCAGTCCCGGTTCAGGGCTTCCTCCCGGGAATACCCGGTGATGCGCTCGGCTTCATGGTTGAAAAAAAAGATGCGTCGATTCAGATCATGGGCAATGATGCCTTCCTTGAGATTGTCCAGGATCCGGATCAGGTTTTTTGTATCGGAAATCAGTTTTTTGAATTGGTGTTCAGGCACGGGTTCAGAAATCTTTCTGTTTATAGGAACCGCAATGGTTCAATCGATTCTATTTTGAAACGCGCACGGGACGCCGCGTCACTACCTTACCTAAGCTCACACATACAGCATTTACATTCAATAGCATCCCGCAGCCAGAAGTCAAGAAATTGTCTCATATTTTACTGATACAGAAACAAGGTTTTTAAAGGGATTTAGATGATGCGCGCGCGCAGTGCAGGAATTTAAACAGATAGGAGGAAAATTGAGAGTGGGAATAGGGTTTATCAGGAACTAAAAAGCCGGCAGGCACTCCGGAAGCTGCCTTGCCGGCTTAAGGCATCAAAACGTTTCCGGTCTACGTTTCATTTCGTCGGGGTAATCCCCCGGTCGATATTGCCTTTGAGCTGTGCGATCTGGATACCAAGACCGATGCATTGCTTTCCATTCATGCAGGTATCGGCATCTTCGGGTTCCAGATATGTTTTTAATTCATGTACGCCCTTTTTTAGATCAACGACCCACGCCTCTTTTTCCTTATCGTACTCGACATCCAAATCGATGCCACATTCACCGATATCCGGGTATAGATCCCGTATCTTGCTGCAAAGTTCCTGTTTGTCGTGCATAATGACCTCCTCGCTCGAACAAGTTGCCGGTTGTTGTAATCTAACATTAAAAATAGGTTCTCCGTCCCTGCCTGTCAAATCCATCTGTTTTCACAGATCCTGGTATTCCTGTCCTCCATTATTCTGCAAGTCGGATATATCGAACCGGGCGCCGATCAGGAATGCCGGAAGAATTTATTTTCACTTTCTTGACCTAAGTCAAAGGCAATCCATCATAAGTATTCTAAAAGTATACCAAAAGCGTTTACGGATCATTTTCAGTGATTATATTGGATTCCAACGTCAGGCAACTTTGAGGATCCGTTTAATTACCACCCCAAAATGGGAGGGATGCAGATGAAATGTCCCGGACAGGACAGCCGATACTGGCGACCAAGTTCAATCTTTGAAACCGAGTGCCCCGCTTGCCACAAGCCGGTCGAATTTTTCAAAGACGACCCGACCCGCAAGTGCGAACATTGCGGGAACAAGTTCGTCAACCCGCACATGGATTTCGGGTGTGCCGCCTATTGCAAATTTGCGGATCAGTGCATCGGCGATCTGCCCCCCGAACTGATTGCCGAACGCGAAGAACTGATGAAAGACCGGATTGCTATCGAAATGAAAAAATATTTCAAAAAGGATTTCAAGCGGATCGGCCATGCGACACGGGTGGCGCGCCATGCCGAGGCTATCGCAAAAACCGAGGGGGGCGATATGGCCATCATACTGGCGGCCGCTTACCTGCATGACATCGGGATCCATGAGGCGGAACGAAAGCACGGATCCACCGCCGGGAAGTACCAGGAAATCGAAGGACCGCCCATTGCGCGGCAGATAATGGAAAACCTGGGAATCGCCGAACCGATGACGGCTGAAGTCTGCGACATCATCGGGCACCACCATCACCCGAACGAAACCGAAACCCTTAATTTCAAGGTCCTCTATGATGCCGATCTGATCGCCAATATCGAGGACAATCAAAAAGAAGCACCGTCGGACAGGAACCGGCTCGAAAAAATCATCGAAACCGCATTTTTCACACCATCCGGCAAAAACCGCGCCGAAGAACTGTTCTTAACATAAACGGGAGGAACCCTATGAAAACCCTTAGAAAAATAATTGAAATAGATGAAGAAAAATGCGACGGCTGCGGCCAGTGCGTGCCGTCATGTGCCGAAGGGGCCATTACGATCGTGGACGGCAAAGCCCGCGTAATTGCGGATAACCTGTGCGACGGACTCGGCGCCTGTCTGGGTGAATGCCCCCAGGATGCTCTGAAAGTCGTGGAGCGGGAAGCCGAAGAATTCGACGAAGAAGCCGTTGAAAAGCATTTGGAGCAGCAGGAAGAAAAAGTGGAACCAAAGCCGGCACTGGCCTGCGGATGCCCGTCCCAGCAGATAAAGACATTTATCCGATCCCCTGCCGCAGTACAGGAATCCGGGGCATCGGCACTGGCCCAGTGGCCGATCCAGATCCGTCTGGTTCCGCCGGAAGCCCCCTTCTTAAAAGGTGCGGACCTTCTGGTACTGGCCGATTGTGCGGCAGTCGCCTATGCAAACCTGCACAAGGACCTCCTCGAAGGACGGGCCGTCATGATGGGGTGCCCGAAATTCGATGACGCCGAGGGGTATATCCAGAAATTCGCCCACGTCTTCAAAGTCGCCGGGGTCAAAAGTGTGACCATCGTCTCTATAGAAGTCCCCTGCTGCAGCGGATTGCCCGTTATTGTCAAAAAAGGCCTGGCCGCCTCCGGTGAAACCGTTCCGATGAATGAAATCGTGGTCAGCGCCCGAGGGCAGATTGTATCCGACTCCCGGGTGAATGAACCAAAACGACAGACCGCCACCCTGTAACCGAACCTTCATCTTTCATCTAAAAAACCGCCGGGCTATTTCCCCGGCGGTTTTTATTTCAATGCTTAAATGCTTATTCAATTCGCTCAAAGTGATCGCTCTTTTCTTGCTCTTGCTCTCAATCTTTGATCTTGATCCGCTCGTAAAGTCTGTTTTAACCACTCTGTGGAGATTTCTGCGGTGGGGAAACCGATAACACCGGACAGGGCGCCCGGCGAATCACACGGTCGGTGGTCGAACCGACCAGGAGTTCTTCCACCCTGCCGTGTCCCCTGACCCCGATGACGATAAGATCGATGTCCTGAATTTCGGCATACCGGATGAGCTCGGCATACGGCTTTCCAACCATGACTTGCGTCTGCAGCGTACACCAGTGCAGCGCCTCCTGGGGTACAAGACCGGCCAGCCGGGATGTGATTGAATCATAGAGATCCTTCTGGAGGGGTTCGCCGGGTGCGGATGGAAATGTCAGTTCCTTATAGGCGGACGGTTCCACAACGTGCATGATATGAAACTCGCACTCGAACTCCTGGGCGATGCTCAGGGTGGTATGAAAGGCGGCTTCGGAATCGGGGGAAAAATCATAGCCGACGAGCACCTTGCGAAATGGAAACTGTTGACTAAGGGATTTGCCTTCTTCACCCGAACTCCTCAGAACAAGCAGCGGACAGGAGAGTGTGCGCATCAGCCGTTCGGTAACAGAGCCGAGAAACAGCCGCCTCAGACCCGATCGGCCATGGGTGGCGGTAATGACCAGATCGATCGCATTTTCCGCAGCCAACCGGGAGATTTCCTCTGTAGTCTGTCCGAGGGCGACAAGCGGCTGCCACTCTATGGGAGCGTCCTTTACGAGGGATTCGATTTCGTTGCGGGAAAAATCCATAAACCGTTGCTGTTCATTAATGGGATCGAATACCGCCTCGCCGTAAACTGAAACGGTCGGCAGATCGATGACATGGCAGACGTAGAGCGTGGCTTCCAGTTCGGTGGCCATTTTAATGCCATACGGAACGACCGGTTCGGAAACGTCGGAAAAGTCTGTTGCACAAAGGATTCGATTGAATTGTTTTCTCATGGCGCCGCCCTCCTGTAATCATTAATGGGGTTCAAGGCACAAAAGAATAATAAGTCTATATCTTACCAAAAGCCACAAAGCCGACAGACCTTTTAAAAAGAAAGGGGAAAATCTTCCCTTAAGAAACAACGTGGGGCTTGATATCTAAAATGGGGGTCCCGTCGAGCATATCGATCCGTTGCACATCGATCACATTTTCATGAATTGCGGTTACCGTCAGAACGGAAAGGCCGATGGGATTCGGCCTTCGGGGCGAACAGATGGAAAACACGCCCATGGGATGGTCCTTGTGCGGCGGGGTTTGCACCAGCAGATCACGGGAAAACGGTTCGCTTTTATGAAAACAGAACAGCACCACGATCTGCTGACCGGCCTGGATGTTTTTTAATCCGGTCAGATATTCCGGGTCGATTTCGATCCGTCCCCGTTTGTCCGATATGCTCCAGTGCCGGGGGATTTCGGTTTCTTCCGTGTGGAACGTGCCGACCGGGGTCATGCAGATTTCCATGTCATCTCCTTTTCCTGCCAGCTACCCGCTGCGCCGGGTCAGCCGGGCAACGGCTTCGATGTGATAGGTATGCGGGAACATATCGATCGGCTGGACTTCCGCGACCGCATAATCTTCGGCAAGCAGGGCAAGGTCCCGGGCCAGGGTGGCGGGATTGCAGGAGACATACACCATCCGGTCAGGCGCCATTTCCAGAACAGCCTTTACCACGTCCTGGTGCATGCCCGCCCTGGGCGGATCAATGATCATCACGTCCGGTTTCTGATCGATCTGGTCAATTGATTTTCGAATATCGCCGGTTATGAACCGGCAGTTGTCGATACCGTTGTTACGGCAATTCTTATACGCATCGGCCACAGCGCTCTCCACGATTTCAATACCGGTGACCTGCCGGGCGTCGCGTGACAGCCAGATCGGGATCGTGCCGGTGCCGCTGTAAAGATCGACAACAATTTCCCTGCCGGTTAGCCCGGCATAGCGTCGCACTGTATCATAGATTTTTTCGGCGCCGCGGGTGTTGGTCTGGAAAAAGGAATTGGCGGAAATCTCAAATTCAAACGGCCCGAGCCGCTCTTTCAGGACGGATTCCCCGGCCAGGGGGACTTCGTAATCACCGACTGCGATACCGGCCTTTTTGGCCGTTACATTGTTGACCACGCCGACGATGTTGTCATAGGTTTTCATCAGGTGGTCGGTCAAGGGGCGAACCGCCGCAGGAATATTTTCGGAAGTAATCAGGTTGACGAGCCACTGGTCACTGGCGACGGAATGGCGCAGCATCAGAAACCGCCAGAACCCTTCGTGGCTTCTCAATCCGTATGGCGCCTGATCCGATGCTTTCATGAAATCCCGGGCATCATTTAATATACGGTTTCCCATTTCCGGATGCAGCAGGCATGCATCGATGTCGATGATCTTGTCAAATGTGCCCGGCACATGAAGCCCTAAGGCAAACGACATGCCGATCTCCGGATCACCGAGTTCTTCGGGGAGCAGCCACCGGCGATCCGAACAGGAAAATTCCATTTTGTTGCGGTAGCCGAAAATCGGATCAGAAGGAATCGGCGCGTGTACCGGGGTTTCCGGCAGTTGTCCGATCCGCTCGAGCGCTTCTGTCACGTGCTGCTGTTTATACTCGAGCTGGCGCTCGTATTTCAGATACTGCCACTTGCATCCTCCGCAGTATCCGGAAAACCGGCAGGGGGGACTGATCCGGTCGGGCGACGGATCTATTATCTCGATGGCCCGGGCCTCGGCATACGATTTCTTCTTTTTCAAAATTCGGGCGATCACCCGGTCCCCCGGAACGGCACGCTCAACAAATACAGTATAACCATCAACCTTGGCGATTCCCCGGCCGCCAAACGCGATCCCGGAAATGTCGAGTTGTACTTCAGCTTTTTTCTTTATCTGCATTCGTGTTCCTATGGTATTGTTTACAGCACGCATAGTTAATAAAACCCAGCCGCCCGGCAACGCCGGGAGCCTTAAGGCTTTTAACCCTGAACCCTGAACCCTGAACCTTAAGCCCGTCTTAATATCACACTTGCCACAATAATACACGTTTCAATGGGACTCAATTGATGAAGGAAAAAATCAGTTTCTCCGCTGACAATCTCGTGTTGAGCGGCACCCTGCATCTGCCGGAGACCGTGTCTCCTCCAGTGGTCATCGGCGCGCACGGCCTTTTAAGCACAGGTGATTCCCCAAAGCAGCAGGCACTCGCCGAACGTCTGAACCGGTCTGGCATCGCTTATTTCCGTTTCGATCACAGGGGATGCGGAAACAGCCAGGGGCTTTTTTCGGAAGTGACCACATTTACGGGCCGATGCAACGACCTGGCCGCGGCCATCCGTGCCGTCGTCTCCCACCCCGCAATCGGCCGCCCCATCGGGCTTTTCGGAAGCAGCATGGGCGGGGCGGTCTGCCTGGCCGTAGCGCCGGATTTCAACATCTGCGCCATTGTCACCCTGGCCGCACCGGTGCGTATTGGATCGATTAAGGTGCCGCTTGACATAAAAACGGATCCGGCGTTCAACGGAATGGATGCAAGTCAGATGGCCTTCGATTTGTCCGGCCGACTTGAGCATATTTCCGATGTCCTGATTATCCATGGAGATGCCGACCAGGTCGTACCCTTCCCCAATGGCGAAGAAATTTTTGAAAAAGCCGGACATCCGAAACATTTAGTAAGACTCGAAGGGGGCGATCACTCATTGACCCGGCACCACCACCAGCAGGTATTCATGGAAAAAACAGTGAACTGGTTTTCCGCTCGTCTGGGATTCGGGGGAATTGATATCGGATGATATTTTCCAATTTAAAAAACTAAATACTTGACACCCCGCCGACAGACTGTTAAGTACCAGAAAATAATTTAACCGGCAGCAACAGGAAGCAGCTTCAATGGAATATCAGGCAGCCATGATTAACCTCATTATTCGACTTATTGTACCCGTACTGGGCGTAGTTTACGCTCTTCGGGACCCACGGGGTTGATAATGGCGATACAATACTTCTAAGCTTTCCAATTTCTACAAAAAACCGTTATCAGCCCCGAAACAGCTGGTAACGGTTTTTTTTATTTTAAACGGGAGGAAATCATGAAAAGCGACATCGCAAAACAGGGTATCGGAAGGGCTCCCCATCGGTCTTTGCTAAAGGCCATCGGCTACACCGACGATGAAATCCGCCGCCCGTTGATCGGGGTAGCCAACTCGGTGAACACCATCATTCCGGGGCATGTGAACCTGAACCAGATCGCCGAGGCCGTCAAGGCCGGCATCTATATGGCCGGGGGGACACCCGTTGAATTCGGTACCATCGGCGTCTGTGACGGTATTGCCATGGGGCATGTCGGGATGAAATATTCCCTGGGGAGCCGCGAACTGATCGCCGATTCCATCGAAGTGGTGGCCACGGCTCACGCCCTGGATGCCCTGGTCATGATTCCCAATTGTGATAAGATCGTCCCCGGCATGCTTATGGCGGCCGCCCGGTTGGATCTGCCGTCCATCTTCATCAGCGGCGGGCCGATGCTCGCCGGCCGGCATCCGGAAGATCCCTCAAAAAAAGTCGACCTCATTTCGGTATTCGAATCGGTCGGCAAGGTCCGCACCGGCCAGATGACCGAAGATCAGCTCTGTGATATCGAGAATGCCGCCTGCCCCACCTGCGGATCATGTTCCGGCATGTTTACGGCCAATTCCATGAACTGCCTGACCGAGGCCATTGGCCTCGGGCTGCCCGGCAACGGCACGATTCCCGCGGTGATGTCCGCCAGGGTACGCCTGGCCAAGCTGGCCGGCATGCGCATTGTCGAACTGCACAACAACGGAATTACCCCTAGCAAAATCCTGACGCCCGAGGCGTTTGAAAACGCCCTGTGCGTCGATATGGCACTGGGTTGTTCGACCAACACGACACTGCACCTGGCGGCACTGGCACATGAGGCCGGCATCCCGTTTGATTTAAACCGGATCAACGAAATTTCCGACCGGGTGCCTCACCTGTGTTCGCTGTCACCGGGCGGTCCTCACCACATTGAAGACCTCCACTATGCCGGCGGCATCCAGGCGATCCTGAAAATCCTGGCAAACGCCGGACTGATCCACGGCGACTGCATCACCGTGACCGGAAAGACGGTCGGAGAAAACATTTCGCCGCTGCGCTTGATCGACACGGGGGTGATTCGGCCGATAGACAACCCGTACCACAAATCCGGTGGGCTTGCCGTCCTTTTCGGCAACCTCGCGCCCAACGGCTGCGTGGTAAAACAATCGGCAGTAGCCGATGCGATGCTTCGCCACGAAGGCCCGGCGCGTGTCTTTGATTCCGAAGAAGCGGCGACCGAAGCGATCATGTCCGGCGGTATCAATAAAGGCGACGTCATAGTCATTCGTTTCGAAGGGCCTATGGGCGGACCCGGCATGCGCGAGATGCTCTC
>JAGXHH010000077.1 GCA_024636355.1 Desulfobacteraceae bacterium
ATGCTTTACGACAATGCGCAACTCATAGGTGCATACCTTGACGCCTTTTCGTTGACCGGAAACGACCGGTTTGCCGCAGTCGCCAAAGAATCGCTGGCCTATGTGCTGCGGGACATGACACACCCGGAAGGCGGGTTCTATTCTGCAGAAGATGCCGACAGCATCTACCGGGACCTGGCCCGCGATCCGTCGGATCCGGACGCCGCAGACAAAGAAAAGAGCGAGGGCGGCTTCTACGTCTGGAAACTGGAAGAAATACGGCATCTGCTCGATAAGGAAACCGTCGATATCGTGACCTTCCACTACAGTGTTCTGGAGGGTGGCAATGTAACCCATGATCCGATGAAGGAATTTACCGGGAAAAATATCATATACCGGGCCCGCACGATTCCGGAAACCGCCGCCCGGTTTGATCGGCCCGAAGTCGAAATCAAGCAGGTCCTGAATACGGCACGGCAGGATTTGTTTGCCGCCCGGAATGAGCGCCCCCGGCCTCATCTGGATGACAAGGTGCTGGTCGACTGGAACGGACTGATGATCTCGGCCCTGGCAAAAGCCAGTCGGCTTTTCGAAGACCCCCTTTACCTGGAAGCGGCCGAAAAGGCTGTTCGCTTCATACATGACCGCATGTATGAAGGGGGTGAACATCCGGAACTCTACCGCCGGTGGCGGGACGGCGATCGCAAGGTTTCGGCAATGGCGACGGATTATGCATTCCTGGTCCAGGCGCTTCTGGACACTTACGCGGCGGGGTTCGATCCGTGGATGCTCACCTGGGCGATAGAGATAGGCGATCTCATGATCGAGCGGTTTTTCGATGATCAACAGGGAGGATTCTACACCACACATGAACACCAGGATGAACATCTGCTGATGCGTGTCAAAGATGTCACGGACAGCGTCATCCCCTCTGCGGCATCAGTGGCGACTTTAAATTGCATCCGCCTGTACCGGTTGACCGGAAAGGAACAGTACTGCAGGGTGACCGAACGAACGCTCCAGGCAACACTGCAGCGGATCCGGAATCAACCGGCAAGTGTGCCGGAAATGCTCGTCTCCCTGGGCTCGCACCTGCTCCGGTCGGTCGAAGTGGTGCTGGTCGGGAAAAGGCACTCCGCCGACGTGCAATCTCTTTTAAATAAAATAAACGACTTCCCGCCGGAAACCTTACAGGTTGTTTTGCTGGCCGAGGAGACGGATCGGCAGGCACTGGCAAGGCATATGCCGTATCTGGAAGAAATGCCTATGGTGGAAAACGGGGCAACTGCCTATATCTGCTACAACCGGACCTGCCAGAATCCGGTTCATGATCCGGATGCGCTCGTCCGATTGCTTAAGGAGGCAACGGAGCCGCCCCTGCGGAAAACTTGACGGTGAACCTAAAATGAGAAGGAGAGTTCGGCAATGAGTGAAAAGAGATACCAGATAAAATCGGCGTGCCCGCAATGCGGTTGCAGCGGACTTACTACTTTGAGCCGTGAAGAAATCATATTACGGTACGGCGATGTCCCGAATGTCGAACTGGAATGCTCGGAATGCATGGTCAGGCATACAGCAAAGATGTCAGACGCATGTCCGGAATGGGATAAAGAGTGCCGTTCGGAAAAGTAAGAGGAAAAATAACAGCAATTTCCAGTGAACATCGAAAGGCTCTGTAGGAGCGGGCCATGCCCGCGATGGCGGACACATTTTCGCGGGCATGGCCCGCTCCTACTTACATAGCTTCAAAGAGGGGGTGATGAAACGGAAACGTACAGAATATCAGTTTGGTTTCAGAATCATCAAAACTAAATCAGGGAGGATACACCATGGATGTTCAGGATTACTGCAGCGGTATGGCAGCTGAATTGATGGCGTGGAAGGCGAAGATTTTCGACGTGGCGATTAAGGCCGATAATCTTGGGACTGCTGAAAAAGGTAGGGTCTGGGAGAGCTTCAACGAGTTGAAAATCATCGTGAAAGACCTGGAAGACAAGATTCAAACCCTGCGCCATGAATGCCCGTCGGAGTGGAGTCCGCAGAAGCAGGAAATCGATAAGGCTTCCGTTGATATGCGTTCCAGGTACCAGGAGACAATGGACTACATCGGCAAAGCGGCACCTGTTTCCGTGCCGGGTTGATGCGTTGATTGGAAGCGAAGCCCTTTATGAAAGATGAAGAAAGCCGATGACAAAGACAGTAAGGGAACCCGACCTGTAGCCGGGCAAAAGGGCAGGTCGGGTTTTTTTGCCCGATAACGTTTTGGCGCCATCACGGATAAAAGGAAACCAGCTTTTTAGCGGGAACACCGGCATAATAGAGCCATGAGAGCAGGGTGTTGCGCAGGGTGCAGAAGACGGGCCCTTCCGTTTCCCACCGGCGGGAAGATGTTTCCACCCGTTGGGGGAGCAGCCGAATTCGCTTGTTTGCCCGTTTGAGGCGGCGCATCAGTTCGATATCCTCCATAATGGCAATAGGTGCATAACCTCCCAGATCATAGAAGACCGATCGCTTGATGAAGATGGCCTGGTCACCGTAAGGAATTCGTGAAATACGGGTGCGCAGCGTGGCAACCGTTTCAATCCAGCGGTAAATCTGCCGATCGTTCCGGATGCCAAGTGAAAACGCGCCGCCGGAGATTCCCGGTTTTGCGGCGGCACTGCGGATGAGGTCGGCGGCGCCTGCCGGAAGGCGGGTATCGGCATGCAAAAACAGGAGAATCGATCCGGTGGCAGCAGCCGCCCCGGCGCTCATCTGGGGGCCGCGGCCTTTCGGAGCGACTATGGTGCGGATATCAGGGCGGGCGAGTGTTTCAATCGTGCTTCCGGCGGGATCTCCGTCTGCCACTATGACCTCGGCACCCTGACCGGCCAATGCCGCATCGAGTGCGGATAACGTCTGACCGATGATGTTCATTTCGCGATAAACGGGTATGATTACGGAAATGGTTTGCATCTGCTACAGCAATCCTGACTCAACCAGGGCGCGTCGTGTATCGGGCAACCGATCCGGTTGCTCCCGCATCCGCCGGACAAGGTCCAACAGGTCGTCATACGTATCAACATCTTGCCAGCGGGGCAGGACGTGAATTTGCCGGCTATGGATGGCAAAACGGTCCATGGTGCTGGCAAAGACCCGCTCCGTGCTCCAGGTGATCCGGTCAAACGCTTCTTTGAGAAACCCTTCGGATTCGAAGCCGATCAGGTAGTAACCGCCGTCGGTGCTCGGGCCGATAACCGCCGGATAACGGTCGAGGCAATCGAGCGCCGCATCCAGGATGGAAATCGGCAAATCCGGGATATCCGAGCCGATAAGGACGGCATGGGTATAGCCCGCTGCAAAGGTTTCGATGAATGCCGCTTCCATTCGTTTCCCGAGATCGCTACCCGTCTGGGGGTAAAGGAAAAGACCGCTCCCGAGCCAGTCGACCAATACATCTTTTTTATCAGGTGGATCATAAAAAATCCGGATGTCATGCCCGGTGGTCTGCAGAGTGGCAAGCAAATCGGTCACGAACCCTTTGTAGAGGGCAAGGATCGCCTCCGGTGCCAGCCGGTCCGAAAGCCGGGTCTTGACGGTGCCTGGTAGGGGCGCCTTTACGAACAGGAGAATGCAGTTTCGTTTATCTATGGGCATAGTGAAGTATCTTCAAACCGATTTGTGGTTAATTCTGCTTTTTACGATTTCATCAAATTTTGTTGAAGATAGCACGAAGAGCATGAAAGGGGAAAGATTCAAGTATCACCTTCATATTCTCCTTATGTTAAATACATGGAATTGCATAATCTTTCCAAATGATAATATTTTCAGTAGCGCAGGCCAATTGCAAATGGCAGGTTTCCGTTATCACTTGAAGCGGTTGGCGCCGGCTGTTTCGAAGAATCCGGTCAAACGGGCAATGGAAGAGGGGGCAGAGGCCATGGATTTTAAGGAAGTTGTTGAAAACCGCAGGGCGGTGAATTATTTCGATACCCAGCGGGATATTTCCGAAGACCAGTTGAAGCAGATGGTCGAAATCGCGGCAAAAGCGCCTTCCAGTTTCAACCTGCAGCCGTGGAACCTGATCGTCTTACGGGATCACCAGGATAAACTGCGGTTGCAAAAGCATGCGTGGGATCAGCCCAAGGTCAGTGAAGCGCCGGTCACGATGATTGTACTTGCCGATATGGACGGCTGGCAGCCCGGTCACCCTGTAATGGAAAAAGATTTTGCCGAACTTGTAAAAATTGGAATGCTTCAGGAATCCCAGCGGGAATGGTTTGAAAACGGCTGCAAAAACCTTTATGGTACCAGTGATGCACGAAAGGTGGCCTTTGCATGCAAAAACGCCGGCTTTTTCGGTATGAACCTCATGCTGGCGGCCAAAAGCCTCGGGTTCGATTCCCATCCCATGGACGGGTTCGACATCGACGGGGTGAAAGAGGCGTTCAGTATTCCGGATAACTACTGGGTGCCGATGCTTCTTGCGGTCGGATATTTCAGGAAAGACAAGACACTGCTCCCGCCGAAATGGCGTAAATCATATGAGGAATTACTGGTCCGGTTCGATTGAAAACATCTGATCCGATCCGGATTTTCACATTTTCACCCTCTGGCAGATGTTATCTGATTCAGCACCTTTTTTGCTGCGGATAATACTTTCGAACATGGAACCACATTTTCAAGGAGATGCGGAAATGGCCGACAACAATAATGATGTCAAAATTTATACATTGAGTACCTGCGGTCATTGCAGAATGACGAAAAAGTTTCTCAGCGACTGCGATGTGGAATATGACTTCGTCGACGTCGATCAGCTTGAAGGCGAAGAACGGCAGGCGATTCTCGAAGATGTTCGGAAATTGAACCCGAAGTGTTCGTTTCCGACAATTAAAATCGGGGACCGGGTAATCGTCGGTTACAAAGAAGATGAAATCAAGGAGGCGCTCGGCATCTCATGAACGTCCAGCATACTGAAATCCAGGAACTCTTCGATAAACTAAAAAGAATTCAGGAGCCGAAAGGGTACTATTTTAACAAGGACAAGGATTTCGTTTTCGAACTGCTCGAGAGCCTGCTGATCAACAAGGAGCGCTACGGCTACATGGCATGTCCCTGTCGCCTGGCATCCGGCAGTTACGAAGACGATAGGGATATCCTTTGTCCGTGCGTATACCGGATACCCGACGTTGAAGAATACGGCAGTTGCTATTGCAATCTTTACGTTTCGAAAGAATGGAACGAAGATAAGGCGCCGCATGTGTTTGTACCTGAACGAAGACCGCCTGAAAAATTCAAATAGGTGCCCACCAACCTGATATGAACATTTGCAGGGGGGGGTGTTGCCGCCCCTGCGCCGCTGGTTCCGGTCCGGTGGCAATAGCCGCATGGTGTGGGAATGAAACTAGATAAACTGCCGCAGGAACTGAGTTTAGAGCTTGCCGATACCCGGCTCGATTACCTGCTGTATGATCAAGACGGGCCGACACTTATCATGCTGCATGCCACCGGTTTCAACCCCTGGCTGTGGCACCCTATCGCCCGGGCCGTATGGGGCGACTACCGCGTGATCGCGCCTTCTTTCTGTGATTATCGGATTGCGGACCCTGAAAAAGGCGGGCTTGGCTGGTTTCAGCTCGCCAGGGATCTGGTGGACTTGTGCGATCAGCTGAAGATTGATTCCCCTTACGTGATCGGGCACTCCATGGGTGGGGCTGTCCCCACGATTGCCAGCGGGCGATTGGGGCTCAAGACGGCAAAGATGCTGCTCATTGAACCGATTCTGCTTCCCCGGGAGGTGTATGCAGTAAAGATCCGGGTTGAAGATCACCCGTTGGCAGGCAAATCGATCAAACGACGCAACCACTGGGGAAACAGGGAAGAGGCGAAGGCTTATTTCAAGTCCAAGGCGCTGTTTCGGAATTGGGACGACGAGGTGCTCGATTTGTACCCTGTCTCTTATACACATCT
>JAGXHH010000078.1 GCA_024636355.1 Desulfobacteraceae bacterium
ATTTAGGAGGCAGAAATGAAAAAAAACGCATTGATGATCATCGCAGGTGTATTTCTTATGGCTTTCGCCACAATTGGGTTTGCCCAGACGGATCAGGGTCAGTCCGGCACCCGCGAAGGCGGCATGATGCAGGGCCAGGGTATGATGGGCCAAGGTATGATGGGCGGCGACCAAGGCCAGGGCGGCATGATGGGAATGATGGGCGGCGGATGCATGATGGGAAAACAGATAATCGCCACGTCGGATGGCGGTGTCGTGGTTTTCGTCGGAGATACCTTGTACAAGTACGACAAGGAGCTGAACCTGAAAAAAGAGGTCGAAATCCCTGTCGATTACGAAAAGATGCAGAAAAAAATGCAGAAAATGCACCGCATGTCACCGCAGGATAGCGGCTCTGCGCACCATGGCGGCAAAACGGCAAAATAGTGGGTGCGGCTTATTGTTTAACTCCGGATAGCTGATCTGTGCCCGCAATCGATTCTAAATCCAAATCGATTGCGGGCGCGGGCACAAGGAAGCGGAAAACACTTCGAACCGGAAACGATCAGGAAAGGTCTGTCATGCAGGAAGCAGGAAAAGGCAATCACTCGAAAAAAGGGGCGCCTTCCGGGTCCCACCGGGAGCACGGGAATGACGGCGGCGGTCAACACGGCGGGGGGCACTCTGATCACCACGCCCACATGGTCGCCGATTTCAAAAAGCGGTTCTGGATCAGCCTGGCCCTGACGGTTCCGGTGTTGGCCATGTCACCGATGCTCCAGTCGTTTTTCGGGGTGACCGAGCTGCACTTTCCCGGCCAGATGTATGTTCTTTTTGCCCTGTCCTCCATTATCTTCTTTTACGGCGGCTGGCCGTTTCTCAGAGGCATCTATGACGAACTGACCGATTTGCGTCCGGGGATGATGACGCTCATCGCCATCGCCATTTCGGTGGCCTACATCTACAGCAGTGCGGTGGTCTTCGGCCTGCAAGGCAAGGTCTTCTTCTGGGAACTGGCCACCCTGATCGACATCATGCTGCTCGGCCACTGGATCGAGATGCGGTCGGTCATGGGCGCCTCCCGGGCGCTGGAGGAACTTGCCAAATTGATGCCGTCGGATGCCCACAAGGTAATGCCGGACGGTTCCACGCAGGATGTCCCCATTGCGGACCTGCAGCCCGGTGACAATGTGCTGGTCAGGCCGGGGGAAAAAATCCCGGTCGACGGCGAGGTGGCCGACGGAAAATCGGCTGTCAACCAAGCGATGCTCACCGGCGAGTCCAAGCCGGTCGACAAGGCGGCCGGCGACACGGTGATCGGCGGGGCGGTAAACGGCGAAGGTTCCTTGACCGTTTCGGTCCAGAAAATTGGCAAGGATTCGTATCTGTCTCAGATGATCGACCTGGTGGAGCAGGCCCAGCAGAGCAAATCGAGGAGCCAGAACCTGGCCGATCGAGCCGCTTTGTGGTTAACCATCATCGCCCTGACCGCCGGCGCGATAACCATGGCGGCCTGGCTGGTAATCCTCGGCCGGGATTTTGCGTTTGCCATCGAGCGCACGGTCACGGTCATGGTGATCACCTGCCCCCATGCCTTGGGGCTGGCCGTTCCGCTGGTGGTGGCGGTATCTACGGCGCTTTCGGCAAAAAACGGGCTGCTGATCCGCAACCGGAACGCCTTTGAACGGGCCCGCAAAATCGAGGCGATCATTTTTGACAAGACAGGTACCCTGACCCGTGGAGAATTCGGGGTTTCCGATACGATTTCATTTTCCGACGACACGGACGAAGACACGCTGCTCCGGTACGCGGCCGCTGTGGAGGCCCATTCCGAGCACCCCATCGCCAGGGGCATTTTTGCTGCCGCGGAAAAGCCGCCCGCAGTCGAAGACTTCCAGTCGATTCCGGGCAAAGGGGCGCAAGGGATGGTCGAGGGGCGGCAGGTGAAGGTGGTCAGCCCGGGATACTTGAGGGAAAACGACATACCGATGTCTGATCCCAAAATCGAAGAATTCAACCAGCAGGGCAAGACCGTGGTTTTCGTCCTGATCGACGATGCGCTCAAAGGGGCCGTGGCACTGGCCGACATCATCCGGGAGGAATCGAAGGAGGCGATGGCCCGGTTAAAGGAGATGGGTATCCGGTGTATGATGCTTACCGGTGACAACCGGCAGGTGGCGAAATGGGTGGCCGACGAAATCGGGCTGGACGAATACTTTGCAGAGGTCCTGCCGGCGGACAAATCTAACAAGGTAAAAGAGGTCCAATCCCGCGGCCTGATCGTGGCCATGACCGGAGACGGGGTAAACGATGCGCCCGCATTGGCCCAGGCCGACGTGGGGATCGCCATCGGGGCGGGAACCGATGTGGCCGTGGAAACGGCCGATATTATCCTGGTCCGCAGCAATCCGATGGATGTCGCCGCCATTTTAAACCTCTCCCGGGCCACCTACCGCAAAATGCTCCAGAACCTGGCCTGGGCCACCGGGTACAATGTGTTTGCCATTCCACTGGCCGCAGGCGTCCTCTATCCCTGGGGAGTGCTGCTGTCGCCTGCCGCGGGCGCCGTGCTCATGTCGCTGTCGACCGTTATCGTGGCGATCAATGCCCGGATGCTGAGAATAGCCTAAACATGGACGTGAAGTCGTATGTTGCCGGTGTCCGGTTCTGGTTTTGAAAACGGTTTTTTGACATGAAAGGGCAGCCCGTTAGATTTTTGAGATAATCCCTCAATGTTTTTGGAGAACAGGTGATGATATATGCCACGAAATCCAAAAAAATATAAAGCAAAAACCATACGATTTATACTGACAATTCTGGTGGTTGCGGGGAGCTTCCTTATCGTTCAGACGTCTGGAAAACTCTCAGGTCGGGACCTGTTTACGTTCGGCCCGTCAGTGGTCCATGCGGCCGACAGTCAGCCGGATATCCAATGGTTCAAAGATCAGATGAAAATTTCGGATAAATACCTGGAGCAGCGTGAAGGGGTGCTCGGCATGTCCTGGACGCATTTTCTCACCATGATCGTGCTGATCCTGTTTGCTGCCGGAGCGTTTGCGGCATTTATCCTCAGGTACAGGCGCACACAGCAGATAATCGAGGAAATTAGAAAGGAGCAGTAAGATGGCCTATACCATAACGTTCAAAAATTCGGGTAAAACCGCGCAGTGGGACGGCTCACACGAAAACCTTCTCGAACTGGCGGAAGAAAACGGAATCGAGATCGATACCGAATGCGAGGCCGGGGTCTGCGGCACCTGCAAGGTGCGGCTGTTGTCCGGGGATGTGGAAATGGAAGTCGATGACGGACTCGAAGACGAAGACCGTGAACAGAACATGATTCTGCCGTGTGTGGCCGTACCAAAATCCGACATCGTCCTCGAGGTCTGATTTTCCATGTGGGCGGAAAGAAACATCAATGCCTGGCTAGCCGGTTTTTTCGTCCTGCTTGTGCTTGGCATGGTCTATCACCAGGATCCTGCTTTTGCCGGCAGTGCCTTCGGCCACAGTTTGGGTATTGCGGGAACGGTTCTCATTTTCATGGCCCTGATTTACCCGTTCCGCAAGCGGGTGCTGAAAAAGAAGGGCCGGCAGAATCCGTTGAATTCTCATGTCACTTATGGCTTGATCGGGCCCTCCCTGGTGGTCATCCACTCGGCCCACAAATTTACCAGCCGGATCGGCACGTTGATTTTCCTGGCTCTGCTGCTCGTGGTAATCAGCGGTATAATCGGGCGATTTCTTTACCGGAAAGTAAATCGATCGCTTCGCGAACAGAAGCGGGCTCTCAAGACATTGATAAACCGGTTCGGCCAGCGGCGGCAGGAGATGGGCGCCGCTTGTGCAACAACCGATGAGAGCCTGGAGGAGGACCATTCCGAATATATCGAAACGGAATGCTCACGATGGGCGGAGGAAGCGGCGGCCATTGCCGATCGGGAGTACACGGTTACGTTTTTTGACCGTTTAAAACAGTTGTTTTCGAAATGGATACGGGTGCATTACTGGCTCACCGCCTTTCTGTTCGCCCTGATTGCCGTTCACGTCGTAAGCACAATATATTATGGTCTCAGGTGGCTGCCATGAGAGCGAATATCATCAACATAGCTGTTCTTGCTCTCATCATCGCATTTTACATCTGGCTTTATGGATACGACGAGGCGGCCATGCCCAACGATCTCAGCAGTGCCCATGACGCATTCGGTGATTATTGCCGCACCTGCCATGTACCATGGAAAGGGGTGGATAACCGGTCATGCCTTCAGTGCCACCCGTTTGACGAGGTGACCGCACTCAAACCCCAGATCCGGTTTCATGAAGCCGGGAAACACTGCCTTTCATGCCACACGGAACACCGCGGATCACCTGCTGACATTTCAGAGATGGACCACACCCTGTTAAACGGAGCCCTCGAATGCACCCAATGCCATGTCGATCCCCATGGCGCCAAATTCGGAAGCGACTGCCGGGCCTGCCACGGCATCACCGAATGGCAGGTTGAGGGGTTCCGTCATCCGGCCGCTGAAAACCGGAATTGCAGCCGGTGCCACCCGGTTCCGGAATCGCATTTGAATGACGCGTTCTGGGAGGAAATTCGGGAAGGGCATCAAGAGCAGCGGCAGGAGCAGCCTCTTCCAACCCCGAAAGAATGCTGGCGGTGCCATATTACCCACAGGTGGGATCATCTGCGGATGACCCATGATCTCTGAAACTGGAGGAAAACCAGATGAAAACGCGAACGGTTCCGCTCATTGCCGTGCTGGCGGTTTTCGGGTGCAGCTTTTTTAGTTTTTTTCAGCACCCGGTGCTCGCTGAACAGCAGAAGGTGTTTCGGGCCACCCTTACCGAATTAGGGGGGGACTCTGGAAGAAAGTGCGGGGAAGCGGTTTTCACGCTTGCTGAAAATGGGGACGTCTTTGAATACGTGCTCAGGGTTCAGGATCTCGCCGATATCACGATGGCGCACCTGCACTTCGGAACGGCCGGAGACATCGGCAGTCCGGTAGTGTGGCTGTATCCGGATTCGCCCCCGCCCCGAAAGGTGCCCGGCAGCTTCAGCGGGGTTCTGGCCGAAGGATCGTTTTCCGCCGCCGACCTGATCGGCCCCATGCGGGATCGTTCACTTGAGATGCTGATCGAGCATATTCGAAAGGGTCATGTCTACGTCAATATCCACACGGCGCAACACCTGTCTCTTATACACATCT
>JAGXHH010000079.1 GCA_024636355.1 Desulfobacteraceae bacterium
CCGACCGACGAGGGAACCGACAGGTTCTGCCCGGTCAGCCAGAGGCCGACGATTCCGCCGACCAGCGCCAGCGGGATATTGAGCAGGATCAAAAAGGTGTTTTTCAGCGAGTTGAAATTCATGAACAACAGCAGCAGGATGATCAACAGGGTAACCGGGACCACCAGGGCCAGCCGCTTGTTGGCCTGCTGCTGCAGCTCGAACTGCCCGCCCCATTTCACCAGGTACCCCGCCGGCATCCGGACCTCTGCTGCAATGGCCCGTTGCCCTTCGGCAACAAAGGAGCCGATGTCCCGGCCGCGCACGTTGGTCTGAACGGTAATGAACCGCTGGTTGTTTTCGCGGGTGATCTGGCGGGGACCAATGATCTCCTCGATGGCGGCGAGCTGGTCGAGGGGCACCTTGGCGCCTCCGGGAGCCGCGATCAGGATGTGCCGGATCGCCTCGGCATCGTCCCGGGCATCCTCGGCAAAGCGTACGAAAATGTCAAAGCGTCGGATCTCCTCGAAAATCTGGCCGGCGGTCTCCCCACCCACAGCGGTGCGGATGACGTTCTGCACGTCTTCCACATTAATGCCGTACCGGGCGATTGCCCGGCGGTCGATCCGGATGCGCAACTGCGGCACTCCTGCCACCTGGTCCTTCTGCACATCAGCGGCACCGGGGATTTCCCGGATAACGGCTTCAATTTCGGCCGCTTTTTCTTTGAGCAATTCCATATCCGAGCCGAAAATTTTGATCGCCAGCTCCGCTTTGGTTCCGGTGAGAAGCTCGTCGACCGCTGCCGCAATCGGCTGGGTCACATTGAATTGAGCGCCGGGAAACGTCTCGAATTCTTCGCTGATCATGGTGTAGAGTTCTTCGGGTACTTCCGCGCTGGTCCACTGATCCTGTGGTTTGAGGGTAACAAAAGATTCCGCGCTGTTGACCGGATCGGCGTGGGCGCCAACCTCCCCGCGGCCGACACGGGTAACGACACGTGTTACTTCCGGGAATTCGGCCATGAGGCGTCTTTCAAAACGCAGCATGGTTTCTTTCGACTCTTCCAGGGAAATCGACGGCGCCATGGTGGCGCGGATCAGCAGATCGCCTTCATCGAGCCTCGGCATGAATTCAGAACCCAGCCGCGGCAGCACCAGGGCGCCCACCATAAGCATCAGCGCCGCCAGCCCCACCGCCAGCATACGATAACGCACAAACAGGCTTACTACCGGCCGGTAGGGCAACAGCAGCCAGCGAACAATCCAGGCTTCTTTGGCGCCTTCGCCCGCGGCCACCGATTTCGGGCGGCGCATGAGCAGGTGGGCGGCGACCGGTGCAAGCAGCAGCGCGTACAGGAGCGATCCGAACATGGCAAATGCCACCGTATAGGCCAGGGGCCTGAAGGTCTTCCCCTCGACTCCCTGCAAGGTGAACAATGGGAGAAAGACAATGATAATTATGGCGATGGCAAAGAGGATCGGCCGCCCCACCTCGGCGCAGGCCCGGGCGACGACAGCCATCCGTGAATCCTGGGGGGCGGCCTCCCGCAGCATCCGGTCGACGTTTTCCACCATGACGATCGTGGCATCGACCATCATGCCGATGGCGATGGCCAGGCCGCCCAGCGACATGAGGTTGGCGCTGATGCCGAAAACATTCATGAGGATAAAGGCAAAAAAGATGGAGAACGGAATGGAAAGCGCCACCACCAGACTGGCCCGCAGGCCGCCCATGAAGATCAGCAGCACCCCGGCTACCAGCAGCACGCCGGTAAGAAGGGCAGTGGTCACCGTCTTCACGCACTTGGCCACCAGCGTGGCCTGGTCGTAATACGGGACGACCTTGACCCCGTCCGGCAAAACCCGGTTGATCTCGGCCAGCCGGGTCTTGACATCGGCGATGACGGTGGAGGTGTTGGTGCCGATCAGCTTGAGCACCATCCCGACGGTCACCTCACCGGCGCCGTTCATGGTCGCCAGCCCCCGGCGGATCTCGCCGCCGATGGCCACGTCGGCCACCTGTTCGAGGTAGACCGGCGTGCCGTCCTGCACCTTGAGCACGATCTGCTTCAAATGGTCGATTTTTTCGGCAAGGCCGACAGAGCGGACGATATATTCCTCGGCGTTTTTAACCAGGAACTGGGCGCCGACATTGCCGTTGTTGGCCTTGACCGTTTCAACGATCTCGCCGATAGACAGGTCGAAACGCAGCAGATCGTCGGGGCGTACCCGTACCTGGAACTGCTTCACTTCGCCGCCCAGGGAAAGGACTTCGGTGACCCCGGGGACGGTCTGCAGGTTGAACTTGATCAGCCAGTCCTGGATCTCGCGCATCTCTTCGGGGGTTCGCTGTCCGGTTTCATCCTCGAGCACGTAGAAGAGAATCTGGCCCATGCCGGTGGCGATCGGACCCATTTCCGGATCACCG
Organism: Desulfobacteraceae bacterium; assembly: GCA_024636355.1. Classification (GTDB taxonomy): domain Bacteria; phylum Desulfobacterota; class Desulfobacteria; order Desulfobacterales; family Desulfosalsimonadaceae; genus JAGXHH01. The sequence continues at coordinate 2,410 of JAGXHH010000079.1, forward strand.
AAACCCTCGGGGATAGATTCCCGGGCCAGCTGCATGCGCTCGTTGACCAGCTGACGGGCGAAATAAACATCTGTGCCGTCCACGAAATAGACGTTGATCACAGACAGGCCGAAATTGGAAACGGATCGGATCTCCTTGAGGCCGGGCAGGCCGTTCATGGCCGTTTCCACCGGATACGTGACGTACTTTTCCACCTCTTCGGGGCCAAGCCCCTCGGTTATGGTAAAGACCTGGACCAGGGCCGGAGTGACATCGGGATAGGCGTCGACCGGAAGCTGTGTATAGCTCAACCAGCCGGCTGCCAGCACCAGCACGCCGAGAACGCTCATCAGCAGCCGGCTGTGCAGGACAAAACGAACGAGTTTTTCCATTATCTACACCTTTATATCAGTGATTATGGCCGTCGCCGAAAGCGCTTTTGGACAGCTGCGCCTTGAGCGTGAAAGCCCCCCGGCTCACATAGGTCTGCCCGGCCTGGAGCCCGGCCAGGATTTCGACCCGATCGGTGTTTTCACGCCCGAGGGTCACCGGATGCGGCTCAAAACCCTTTTCACTGCGGATAAATACCACCGTCTTTTCTTCAAAGGTCTGCAGGGCGCTTTTGGGAATGATTATCCCGGATGCAGCACTTCCAACCGCCACCCGCGCAGTGATAAAAAACCCGGGACGCAGGTTGTCATCCGGGTTCGGCAGCACCACGCGTGCTTTGGCAGTGCGGCTCGCCTCATTGACCAGGGGAGAAACCCAGGCAATGGTTCCGTTCACGGAAGGAATGCCATGCCCGATTTCAATGGTTACGGCCTGTCCCCTGGCAATGGCGGCCAGATCCTTCTGGTAGACATTCACATCGACCCATACAGTCGACAGATCCGCGATGGTAAATACTTCAGCATCGTCGTTTACCTTTTCCCCGAGGGTGAGATGTTTTTCAATGATCGTTCCCGCAAACGGCGCCCGGATCTCAAAGCAGGTGTAGGCGGCATCCGGATGCTGCGGTAATTTTTTGAGATAGGAATCGGACAAGCCCAGGGCATGCAATTGCTGCTCCGCCGAGTCCTTCTCGATGCGCGTTTCGGCAAGCGCCCGGCGGGCGTCGAGATACTCCTGCTCACTGGTCACCTGTTTTTTCCAGAGCCGCTCTTCGCGCTCGAAATTTGCCATCGCCAGCGTTTCGCGTTCGATGGCCGCCAGGAAAGCCGCCTTGGCTGTGGCCAGTTCACGGCTTTCGAGCACTGCCAGCAGTTCGCCGCTTTCGACCGTATCCCCGACCGTCTTTCGGACCTCGCGCACGACCCCGGATACCCGGGGCACCACATGGGCCAAGCGGTCTGCATTGATGACGATCTCACCCGGGAGTTCCACGTACTGATCCAGTGAATCCTCTCCCGCTTTTGCGAGTTCGATACCGAATTCTTTCAGCTGGGCGCTGGAAAGGATCACCACTTCTTCATCATGCAGATCTTCGTCTTCATCGGAACCTTCATCTTCATGCACATCGGCGTTGCCGTGGGTTTCGTGATCCGGTTCCGGATGTCCGTTTTCCGGATGTGCATCTTTGGAGTGGACCTCACTGGAGTGTCCGTCTTCGGCATGCGCCTGTTTCTTCTCTTGTGACCGGATATCGCAGCCCGGCAACGCCATTGCCCCGATTCCGATCGCCAGGGCAAAGGTGATAATCGAGATAATTCTTATAAAAGTCGGTTTATTCTTCTTCATGTCGGACTGTCTCCCTGTTCTTTATATTCACGGCGGTTTCATTGGATGATCCTGCAACAGGCACCTGATCGACCGGCGCTCCGATCAGCCGTTCGATCCCGGCGACCGCCAGGTAATAAGCGGATATGGCGTCATTGTACTGTGTTTCGCTCTGGACCAACACGCGCTGGGCATCGAGGAGTTCGAGGTAGGTGAATTTTCCGCTCCGATAGCCTTCCTGCTGGGCGGAAAAGACCTTTCGGGTGGCCGGGATGATCTCCTGTTGCAGGGCGATGACGGCATCGCGGGCAGCGAGTGCGTCCTGGAATGCGGAATCAAGCGTCCGCTGCCGCGCATTGACGGCCGCCGATCTCCGGTCATCCACCTGGTTTACCGCCAGTCGTGCCGATTCGATATTCCCCTGGTTGCGGTCGAACAGCTTTAAGGGGAGCGAAATTTCAAGGATAAACGCATGGTCGTCTGTCTCCGGCACCTGCCGGTAGCCTCCGGCAACGGTCGGATCCGGGATGCGTTCGGCTCTGGCCAGATCAAACCGGGCCGCCTGGTATTTCTTTTCCGAATCGTACCGTTTTATATCCGGGCTGTCCCACAACGCAGCGGCCAGAACTCCCATGGAGGGGAGCAACGGCAGCTCTTCGGGAAGCGTAGCGACGCGATCGAAATCCGGTTCAGCACTGCCCCAGAAAGAGGCGAGATTCTTCCTGGATCGCTCCACCCGTCGTTTCATCGTCTGCAGGGCCTGGCGGTTGCTTTTGAGCTCGATTTCCGATTTTATCGCTTCAACCGGCGACACTTTTCAGGCATCGACTTTTTGTCGGACTGTTTCGTGTATCTGCACGGATAGATCGACCAGTTTCTGCTGAAGGGCCAGCGCATTTTGATCGCCGGTCACTTCGATATAGGCTTGTTTTACTTCGCTGCGGATATCCTGCTCAAGAATCTGGAGCTCCCATTGGGTGTTCTTGAGTTCCCCATCGGCCACCTGCCGACGTTTTTTGATTTTCCCGCCCAGCAGAATTTCCTGTTCAAGGGTGAGGGTCCGCTCGGCATTGCCCGTTCCGGAAAAGGCGCCGCTGCCGGCAAAATTTTCAAGTTCAAAGGCCAGTTCCGGATTCGGATAGAACCCGGCCTGCCGCTTTTGGGCCTGTGCCTTGCCGATTTCCGGACGGGCTGCGGCCAGCTCCGGATTACGTTCCAGAGTTTTTGATATCGCCTGTTCAAGCGACAAAACACGGGGGGTATCGGCAAGCGCCGGGGCTGTTCCTCCGAATATACCCGTGATGCACAAAAAAACGAGCCATGCATGTATCAGGTGACGCATTGGAGATTTCCTTTTGTTTTTAGCTGTAAAATCAGATTATTTATGTAGCTTCTATGGAGCAGCGCAAAACGCCGCAGGTCAGGCTGAGAGAAGCGAAGCCCGATAAATCACGATATGCCGGTAATGGGCTTTTCATGAATGCCGTAAACGCTGATGTCGGCATCCCGCCGGGCGCTGTGAAACTGAAGTTTTTACAAAACTGATTTAATTCAGAAAGGTCTGGACCTGGATAAATAAAGGGGGAGAAGGTGCCGGTATCTGTGTTTTAAAAGTGGGACGCTGAGAGGAAATAAACATCAGTTCATCGGCATCGAGCAGGGTGCCCGTGCTGATGGGGATCAGGTGCTGTAATGCGGAGGCGCTCCGGACACTTTTGGTCAGCGTGCGGAGCGGTATGTCGATGCAATGGCTTATATCGTGAATCCGGCAGCCGTTGCCGGCTCGAGCGGCAACCCGGTCCACTGAAGATGCCTCATGATGCGTTGCATGATGAATGGCAACGCCACCGGAATGCATGCCGCTGAAACAGAGCGCGAAAACGTCCGCACTGCCCATGATGATCAGGCAGATGGACGCCAGTAACACTGCTGCGTTTCGACAATGCTCGAGAAATTTCTTCATTATCTTCTTTGTTATTGAGTGCGGCACATCTTGAATTTTTCTTGTTTATCTTCGATATATCTCCTTGCTGTCAAGATAAAAGGCATACTCTCGAATATCATAGATGATGACCCGGATTTCCAGCCGTGCAGCAGATAATAGACGACCACTGAACCGTCGGTGAGCAAAAAGATTTCAATGTGTTATAAATTTTAACAATACATTATAGAAAAAATAATAGAAATTACCGATTTGACAGATTGATATTCTTACTTTTAAAGTGCATCCCTTCTATGACGATTTCAATCTAAACCCTGAGATATAGGGAGTTGCTCCGTGAGTCCGCAGCCTGTCACCCCAAAAAACCAGCCCCTTTCTCATTTCCGGCGGTCTCTTGAAGACCAGATCGCCATTATGACGGAAAAATGCATCAACTGCCCGAAGTGCCAAGCGGAATGCGCCTTTTTAAAACAGAATGGAACCCCCGGAGCCATTGCCGACAGTTGCAATACCTTTGATGTCTCGCGGCTGACCCTCGCCTTTGACTGTAGCCTGTGCGGCCTGCGCGCCGCTGTCTGCCCTGTGGATCTGACGCCGGTGGACCTGTTTCTGGAAATGCGCCGGGAAGCAGTGGACCGGGGCGCCGCCCCACTGCCCGCCCATCGCGGAATCATGGCCTATGAAGCCCGGGGCGTGTCGAAAAAATACTCCTTTTACAGCCTGCCGGACGGCTGCGACACCGTACTGTTTCCCGGATGCGCGTTTGCCGGGACCCGCATGGACACCACCATTGCCCTTTATGAACGCCTGAAGCAGACGATTCCTTCGCTGGGTATCGTGCTGGAC